>JABDFR010000008.1 GCA_013286465.1 Acidobacteriota bacterium
CTCGAGCTGCAGCGCAACGCAATTACGGTGCCTTGGTTGAACGAGATTCTTCCGTAGATTGGGTTCGGTTGTTGTGGGGTTTTGTGGTCGTAAGAGCCGGCGGGACGCCAGCGCTACTTGGACGAAATTAGACATTTAGTCCGCCGTTGATTTGGGTTCTGGTTTTAATCGCGGTCGAAAGAGCCGGCAGGGACGCCGGCGCTACTTTACGTGCGAATCAAATTTAGATAATTGGTTGTGGGTTGACTGAAGCCTGGGAAGACTGCTTTTAGATCTTTGTTGCCTACGTGCTTGGTTAGGATTTCGCTTAGGACTGTGCGGTAATCTGTGGTTACGGCTAGGTCGCGGCCTTCGTAGAGTTGGGCTCCGCTTAGGCCTGGCCATTTTGTGTAGACCTTTCCGCCTTTTACGTTGCCGCCCATTACGAACATGCAGTTGGCGTGGCCGTGATCGGTGCCGCGGTTGCCGTTTTCTCTGGCGGTGCGGCCGAATTCGGACATGCTTACGAAGACTACGTCTTGCATGCGATCGCCCATGTCTTGGTGGAAGGCGGCGATTCCCTGCCCTAGATCGCGTAACAGATTGCTTAGTTGGCCTTGTACGCCGCCTTCGTTTACGTGATGGTCCCAGCCGCCGCTATCTAGAAATGCTACTTCCAGGCCTACATCAGCTTTGAAAAGTTCGGCGATTTCTTGGAGGCTTTGGCCGAAGCGGTTTTTTGGGTATTGGGCGTTGTTTTCTGGTTGGTAGCTTTCTGGGTGGATCTTTTTTAGTTGATCTATGGCTTCGAAAGTTTCTTGGCCTACGCCGTGTAGGGCTTGGTCCACGGTCTGCGCATACATTGCTTCGAAGCCGCCTTCGGTGGTTTGTTGCGGGCCGAACATTTTGAATTGTTTTAGGTCGGGGATGGCTATGGCTGGGGCGGTGCCTTGTAGCGTGCGTGGGAGATAGGGGCCGAAGGCTACGGCTCGGAAGGGGCTGGGCTTTTCTTCGTGGCTCGATTGCAGGGTGCGATTTAGCCAGCCATCGTCAGTGCTCTTTAGTCCAGGCGTGCCGGATTCCATGAAGTCCTGAGCGTCGAAATGGCTGCGCGTGGGATCTGGTGAGCCTACGGCTTGGACGATTGCTAGTTGGCCTTTTTGGAAGAGTGGTTGTAGCGGTTGCAGGCTGGGGTGTAGGCCGAAGAAACCATCTAGGTCGATGGCGGCTTCTGTGCCGCCTCTTCTTGGCTCGGGGATCGCTATGCTGGGGCGCATTTGGTAGTAGCTGCGCTCGCCGAAGGGGACGACTACGTTCAGGCCGTCCATTGCGCCGCGCTGGAAGAGCACGACCATTTTCTTTTTGCCGGAGTTTGTTGTTGTGGCGATGGCGCGCTGCAAAAATGACGGCATGGCGGAGAGACCGATTAGGGAGATGGCGCCATTTTTTAAAAATATGCGGCGGGTTAGTGGCATTGGGCGACTCCGGTGGTGATGGCGTTGATGGGGGAATAAGAAATTTCAAATTTCAGATTTGAGATTTGAAAATAAGAAAAATCGGGGGATAGATTGACGCGTGGGAGTAGGCCCTCGAGCGGACGGGCGCAGCAAGCCGGCGCCCCTACGGCCGCAATCGAGACTCCGTGATCCGGATTTTTTTGATTTATGTTCATCGGCGTTGGAATTCTGGGGCGCCTAGGACTAGGCCGGCGATTAGGCTTTCGTTTACGTGTTTTACTTGATCGTCGAGCGTGGCTTGTAGGATTTGTGGATCTTCTAGACGGGCTTCTAGAGTGGTTTCGGTTTGCTGGGCTATTTGATTGTCTAGGAACGCGGATAGGGCGCTGGCTAGGGCTTTGTGTGGATCGGTTTCGGATTCTGGGCCTAGTAATGCGTTTAGATCGGATTTTGTGCCTGGGACTTTATTCGAGGATAGGGATAGGGCGAAATTTAGGCGATTTAGTAGGGCGCCGGTGTTTACCCAGGTTTCGGATTTGTCGCTGTAGCCGGTGGGCGGTTGGGCTTGGAAGAGGGGCTCGCCCATGCGGCCTACCCATTGGGCTAGCGGGAGCGTTACGTCTACTTCAGCGCCTAGGGCGCGGGCGGTGCTGGCTGCTAGTTCGAAAGGCTGCTTCACTTTCGCGCGATAGGATTCTTTGCTCCAGAATTCTGGGGAATAGATCATTGTTTTTAGGACATTGCGGATTTCGCCGTTGGTGCTTTGGAATGTTTGCGCCATGCGGTCTACTAATGCTGGCGGGGGATTATCGCTTACGAAGTGGCGGGCTAGTTTTGTGGAGATGAATTTCGCGGTGTTGGGGTTGCTGGCTAACATTTTTAGGGCTTCTTCGCCGTCTTTCATGCCGCCGTAATTGAAGGTGCGGCCTAGCACAACTTTTTTGCCAGTGGTGTGGATGCGATCGTCGAAGAAGAAATCTGGGTTGCGGGCCGGGGCGTGGACGGTCCAGCCGGTTAGGCATTTGGCCATTTCGATTACGTCTTGTTGGGTGTAGCCGGCGTCGACGCCCAGGGTGTGGAGCTCCATTACTTCGCGGCCGTAATTTTCGTTTAGGCCTCGCTCTTGTTTTTTCTTACCGGGTTGCGCGGCGGTGCCTGGGGGCGGAGGCATGGGCGGGCCGAAGATGCCTTCGAAACGGCGCCGGCGCATGGCTAGTTCGGATTGCATGCGTTGGGCGGCGATGGGATCGGCGCTTAGCCAGTTGTCCAGATAGACGAGCATTGCCGGGCTTTTGGCTGTGGCTAGCAGGAGATCCTGGAATTTGCCTAGGGTGTGGGGACGGATGGTGTCGCGGGCGTAGGCGGTTAGCAGCCAGCGATCTTGATTTTTTCCGGCGAAGACGTTGAAGTGATTGAACCAGAAATCTTCCATTACGGCTTCTAGCTGGCGATTGCTGTAGATGGCGCGGTCTAGCTTGGCCATGCTCAGCTCTACTACGATTCTTTGCGGGCCTACTACTTTGGCTAGTTGTTCTTCGGCTTGCGCGTTGGGATTTTGTTGATCGATTTTGGCTACCGCTTCTCTGGCTTTTTCTTTTTGCTTTTCCTGGTATTCCTCTTTGGTGATGCCTTCTTTTTTCGCGGCCTGTTGAGGTTGCGGGAATTTCTCTACTAGTTTGTCGGAACTCATTTTTAGCGTTGGGTACCGGTCTAGGCGGGCTTCTAGTGCGGAGTCATCTATGGAGTTGGGATTTAGTTGTTGGTCGATCCATTTTTCCAGGCCTATTTTTCGCACTTGATCGATTTGGTTTGGAGTGGGGCCGTAGGCTAGGCGGTTTAGGGCATGGAGGATGGCTTGATCTTCGGTTAGTTCTGAGATCGGGAGTTTGCCTTTCCAGGATTTTGCCGGCGGGTTGGCTTGGGCTTGCGGGAATGGGAATAGGGTGGCGGCCAGTAGGATTGCGGCGGCTTGTAGGAATGGGCTTCTTTGATCCGGGTTGGGGCTTTTTTTCACGGTGGTGCTTTTCATATGAATTCTGTGGAGGTTGCTTCGTACGTTAGTTTAACCCTGTTTGACGGCAAAAGTTGCTGGGGCGGAGCGGGCGTTACGAATTGGTTTGTTGGCGGCTCGATCCTACATCCGAAAACTTCTCGGAGAGACGCTGGCTGGGTTGGATTACAAGTTTGTGGCGCGATGGTGGTTGGGCTCGAGGGGCGGCCCGCCATAAAGCGCGAGCCCTACGAAAGACTGGTGCTTGAGTCCGCCGTCGATTTGGGTTGTTGTTTTGATCGCGATCGTAAGAGCCGGCGGGGACGCCAGCGCTACGAAAGAGGGGCTACGGCCTTAGCGTGCGCAGGAAATCTTGTAGAGCTCGTTGACGCGGGGCGTCTAGGTTGGTGAATTCTACGCCGGCGCCTTTTTCGTTTACGTCTCTTACTTTGGCTTCGGTTTCTAGAGTTAGATTGGGGTCTTCTACTTTTAGATGGATTGTTTGGCCCATGGTTAGGGATTGCTTTGTTCGGACGAATAGGCCTCCTGAGCCTATGATGGAAACTTTTCCTTCGAATTGAGGGTCGGTGCCTGTGCAGTGCAAAAATTGATGTTCTGGTAGGAGGATGCGTTTGTGTTTGCGGCGATCTTCGGCGCTGTTGTGGGTCATTGGCGATTGGCTCGGAAGGCGTCTAGGGTCCAGGAGTCTTGGCCTTCGTCGTGGCGCAGGATGTAATAGTTTCCGTCGTTGGCGCGGACTCGGAAATAGATGGCGTCGGGGGAATACCATTGACCGTCTAGTTCGCTGACTTCGAATTCGCGGCCTTTTACGGTGAATTTTTGGGGGCGTTCGTTGGGGCGATAGCCGGAGTAGCGGAGCACGTGGATTTCGTTCATCGGAGTGGCGCCTCCGTTGGCGGCTTTGGGTTTGGCCGACTTTTTGATTATAGCAATTTTTTGTGTGGTGGCGGACGTGGCACAACATCGATGCGTTTGATTGCGGCGTTGCATGGCGAAGCGGAGGATGGGCTCGAGGGGCGGCCCGGCATAAAGCGCGGGCCCTACGTTCGGAGGGGCGCGTGTTGCGCGCCATTATGTGAATTTTAGATCGGTGGCGTTGGTGAAGGGGCCTTCGCGGGTTACTGCGTTGTAGGCTGCGCCTATGAAAATTACCATGGCGGTTAGATACATCCAGAGAAGTAGGCCTATTACTGCGGCTAGGCCTCGGTAGACTGTGCCGTAGGGGACGTAGCGGACGTAGAAGCCGAAGCTGATGTCGACGATCCACCAGAGGATTGTGGCTACGGCGGCGCCGGGGAAGACGTCGTGCCAGTCGGTCATGTCTGGTTGGCCTAATCGGTAAATTACGAAGACTACGCCTAGGGCGAAAACCATTGCTAGGCCATGGTATGCGGCTGCGGCTGCGATGCGGATCCATGGGCCGAGGCCGTAGTTGGCTAGCATCCAGTGGCGGACTGGGCGGCCGAAGATGGTTACGATTTCGAAGGCTAGGAATGGAATGATTGTTAGGCAGAGGATTATGGCGGCGCGGAGTTGGACGCGCAGGTAGGATGGCGCGGCGGGAAGTTTGTCGATTTGGCGGAAGCCTTGAATTAGGCCGATGAAGACTTGCGTGCCGGCGATTAGCGTGCCGCCGAAACCTAGCCAGATCCATTGCCAGGGGTGTGCGGTGCGGCGTACGAAATAATCGAGCACGATGGCGCTGCTGCCTTCGGGGAGCATGCTTTGGATTTGCGCTGGGAGATCGCGCACCACATCTTGAAAGATGGTCATGCTGCTGAGGATTCCGAGCGCGAATAGGATCAAGGGGAAAAATGCCAGGAACATATTGAAAGCTACGGCTTGGCCGAGAGCTACGCAGTCTGGGAATACTCTTAGGAAAGATTGGCGGAGGTTCTCGGCCACGTGTCCCATGACGTGGGGCGAATTATAAAGGTTTCGCGGCGCGGAGGCTCGCTCTTTCGGAGTTGCCGCAGGGTTGAGCGGGGAGTAAACTTTTCGCGGAACTGGGGCGCGGAGGCCGAATATGGCGCGTAGTGTGCGATGCGGATTGATTCAGGCGCGGTGCGAGTGGTCGCCGGAGAAGTATTCGCTAGCGGATATTCGCGAACGCATGATCGTGAAACATGAAAAATTGATCGGCGAGGCAGCTAAGAAGAAAACGCAGATTCTTTGTTTGCAGGAATTATTTTATGGGCCTTACTTTTGCGCCGAGCAGGATACGAAATGGTACGAATTGACTGAGGAAGTGCCGGGCGGGAAGACGATCGAGCGCATGCAGAAATTGGCGCGGCAGTATGACATGGCTATGGTGGTGCCGATTTATGAGAAGGAGATGAGCGGGCTTTTTTATAACACTGCGGCGGTGATTGATACGGACGGGAAATATTTGGGGAAATACCGCAAGCATCATATTCCGCATTGCCATCCTGGATTTTGGGAGAAATTTTATTTTACGCCGGGGAATACCGGGTATCCGGTTTTTGAGACTCGGCATGGGCGGGTGGGCGTTTACATTTGCTATGACCGGCATTTTCCTGAGGGGGCGCGGATTTTAGGATTGAACGGGGCGGAGATTGTCTTTAATCCTTCGGCTACTGTGGCTGGTTTGAGCGAGTATTTGTGGGAATTGGAACAGCCGGCTCATGCGGTGGCGAATGGTTATTTTGTTGGGGCGATTAACCGCGTGGGGACGGAATTGCCTTGGAAGATGGGGGAATTTTACGGGAAGAGTTATTTTTGCAATCCGCGGGGGAAGATTGTGGCGCAGGGTAGCCGGGATAAGGAAGAGGTGATCGTGGCGGAATTATGTTTGGATGAGATTGATCAGGTGCGGCAGACTTGGCAGTTTTTCCGGGATCGACGGCCGGAGAGTTATGGAGAGATTACGCGGACGGTGGCGGTGCCGGGAGGGCGGAAGACTGAGGCGGCGGATTAGAATCTCGGAGTACACCGAAAGAAATTTCAAATTTCAGATTTGAAATTTGAAATACGCCCGCCGGCCTAACGCGTCGAGGGACTGAATACTCGCGGAGGATTGGCATTGAAGCCTTCCTCGGGAGCGCTGCAATGCAGATGAAAAGTGTCGACGACGTTCGCGAGCTTTCCGCGCCGACTGATCCAAGTGATTTCAAATGGGGCAGGATCTTGGGATGGTCGCTGGCCGTGGTGGGCGGAATTGCGCGAGTGCTGGGCGTCACATTTACCCTTCAGAACCCGTGGGCGCTCCAAAGCGATCGACTGATGATGGTCTTCGCCACCGTCACGCTCACGGGTTTTTTCGCTGCCTCGGGAATCTTTCTGATTCGGAAGGCAAAGGTGGGCCTCTGGGGACTGTATGTTTTGTCGGCATGGTTCGCTCTCGTGACCATTTATGATGTCGGGCGCGGTCTAGTTGCCGGGAGTCTTGCGATCCGTCAGTCGGCGTTTTTTGATGTGGCTTTCTTGTTGGTGTGGTTGGGGATCGTTCAGTATTTTCATAAGCGGCGGCGCCAGTTTACGCGGGTGTGGGGCGGCGCGAGTGCGGTGGCGGTCGACGGGTGAGTTAGGCGTTACTCAGGCGGGCGCAGCAACCCGGCGCCCCTACGGGTAAGGCAAAGACAACAGCGACGGCAACGACTTCGGAAAGTTCGCATTCACCATATTCGTTGGGGAGAGAGGCTTAGGCGAATGGCTACTGCTACTTCTGCGGCGCAGCTTTGCCGGAATTATATTGGCGGGCGATGGGTGGAATCTGGGTCTACTAAAATTGCGGAGCGGCGGAATCCGGCTAATAGCGATGAGATTGTGGCCGCTGTGCCGCTTTCTACTCGCGAGGAGATGAAAGAGGCTATTGCTGCGGCTAAGGCTGCGTTTCCTGCTTGGCGGGAGACGCCTGCGCCTGCTCGCGGGAAGATTCTTTTTAAGGCTGTGCGGATTATGGAGGAGAAGAAGGACGAGTTGGCGCGGCTTTTGACTCGCGAAGAGGGCAAGACTTTGAAGGATTCTCTGGGCGAGGTGCAGCGGGCGATTAATATCACCGAATTTATGGCTGGCGAGGCGCGGCGTTTGAATGGGGAGACGCTTTCCAGCGAATTGCCTAAGAATTTTGCTTATACGATTCGGCAGCCGCTTGGAGTGGTGGGGGCGATTACGCCTTGGAATTTTCCTGTGGCTATTCCCGTTTGGAAGATTGCGCCGGCGCTGGTTTGCGGGAATACCGTGGTTTTCAAGCCGGCTACGATCACTCCTTTGACGGCGATCAAGATTGTGGAGATTTTCGAGGCGGCTGGGTTGCCTCCTGGCGTTTTGAATTTGGTGATGGGTTCGGGGCGCGAGACTGGCGACGAATTGGTGCAGAGTCCGGCGGTGCATGGGCTTTCGTTCACTGGATCGAATGAGATTGGGACGGCGCTCTATGCTTGCGGGGCGCAGCGATTGAAGAAAGTGCAGTGCGAGATGGGCGGGAAGAATCCGGTGGTGATTTTGGCGGATGCGGATATGGGATTGGCCCTCGAATCGACTTTGGCTGGCGCGTTTGCTTCGACCGGGCAGCGATGCACGGCTACGAGCCGCGTGGTGATTGAAGAGAGCGTGGCGGATGCGTTTGTTGAGAAGTTGGTGGAGCGGGCTAAGAAATATTCTGTGGGGAACGGACTTGAGCCGGGAGTGGAGATGGGACCGGCGGTGGATGAGTCGCAGATGAATACGGATTTGAAATATATGGAGATAGGAAAGAAAGAGGCCGAGCTGCTTTGCGGTGGGGAACGTCTCAGCGGGCCGAAGTATGACAAGGGGTGGTTTGTTTCGCCGACGGTATTCGATCATGTGCGGCCGGAAAGTGCGCTTTCGCAGGATGAAATTTTTGGGCCGGTGCTTAGCATCGTGAGGGTGAAGGGTTTTGATGAGGCGCTGCACGTGGCGAATTCGGTGCGCTTTGGGCTTTCGAGTGCGATTTATTCGACGGACTCGAACAAGATTTTTGAGTTTGTAGATAAGATTGAGACTGGAATGACGCATGTGAATTCGCCTACGGTGGGCGGCGAGGCGCATGTGCCGTTTGGCGGCGCTAAGGATTCGAGCGTGGGGCCGCGCGAAGTGGGACATGCGGCGATTGAGTTTTATACGGATACGAAGATTGTGTATGTGGATTACACCGGGCGCAAACGCGAATCGAGCATCTATTAGCGAGTCGAACCGCGGTTTGCGATCAGTAGGCATCTCGGGTTTTTACGGGAATTCGCAATGTCCGATTGGCGGTTGGAAATCCTACTCGCTGTCATTTTGCTGGGAGCACCATCTGTCTTCGTGTGGTGGGGATTCGCCGGCCTTTCGAAGCGTCACGGAACGGCCTCGCTCGGCTCAGAGCGAAGGATCTCAATTTTTTCTTTCGGCGTTGGAGCAGGGGCGCTTGCGGTTTATCTCGGCTACTTGGCTTGGGATCAATTCGGGGCGCGATTCGGATTTCGAGAGGCGCCATTCTGGGACTTGATGCAGCTTGGATCGCTCGTGGCGATAGCTGGAATTGGAGTCGGCAGCTTCGGAAAGTATCATCCTAAGTTGCCCGCGATTCTTCTTTCGGGCTGGGTTTTAGCGCTTTGGATGTTGGCTGCGGTCGGACAGATGGAACACTAGCCGGTAACGGAGACTGACGGGGACATTGGACCTTTTCACGCGGGAAATTTATCTGGACATTGAGACGCTGAGGCTTTCGCATGAAGTTGACGGCGGATGGGGGAACATTCGCCAGTTTGGTGTGGCGGTGGCCGTTACTTGGGATAAGGACAATGAGTTTCGGAATTGGTTTGAGGACGATGTTGCGAGATTGATTGCCGAGCTGGCAGCGTTTACCCGGATTGTTACTTTCAATGGCAACCGCTTTGATTTCGAAGTGCTACGCGGATATGCGGCGATTGATGCGATCCGGCAGCTTTCGTTTGATGTGCATGAACTCTTGCACCGGCAGCTGGGGCATCGCATCAAACTGGATTCATTGGCTAAGGATACGCTTGGTAGCGCTAAGAGCGGGACTGGGATTGACGCGGTGGCTTGGTGGCGCGAGGGAAAGAAAGAGCAAGTGGTGCAATATTGCCAGATGGACGTGGCGCTGCTGCGGGATTTGGTGGAGTATGGGCGGGCTAAGGGGCACGTGATTGTTGGCGGACGGCAGGTTCGGGTTTCGTGGGATTAGTGGGTCTCGGAAAATGACGGCCCCGCGCGCGGCGATTGAAATTCTTCGGCGGAGTACTCTTCTTGTTTTGATTCTGGCCAGTTCCGTTCCTGCTGCTGGTCGCGTGACCTGGAAAATTGAAGAGCGGGCGCAATTGCAGATTGGCGGTCACGTTCCGATTTCGTGGAATGTTTATACGATTGAGAAAAAGAAGAATCTCGTCCTGATTTTGCTCGGAAAACGCTATCTGGCGCTCGACACGAAAACGAAATTGATTTGGCAGATCGAGACGAAAGACTTAACTCCCAAGGGCAAAGATTTTGAGAGCGATGAGCCTGGGGAGATTGGGACGCCGATTCCGGTGGGGAGTTGGTCGGATCGGGATGTGGGGCCGGCGGAACGGATTGTGATTACGTTGGGAGATTATGGGGCGAAGATTCAATTGGAATTGCCGCATATGATTGATTTGCGGCGGGGGATTTATTAGACGGCGGCGGACGCGCGAGGGGGCCGAACGGCGGGAGGGTCTGAAGACCCTCCCCTACTGGTTTCGCAGAATTTGCAGTTTTTTGGTTGGCGGATTATGGCGGCGTCGCGGGGGAAGATGTTGCCTAGCGACCAATCCAGGGCTACCTGGATTTGTTTTTTGAAGCCTACCAGTTTGTAGAGATGGACTGCGTTCCAGAATAGCCAGGCGAAAAAGCCGTGGATGCGCAGGCCTAGAATGCTTACCACCGCGTCGTTCATTCCTAGCGAGACCAACATTCCTTGCGAAACATACTTGTAGCTTTCCAGCGGTTGGTTCCGCTCGATGTGTGCGATGTTGCTGGCGGCTACTTTGCCTTCGCCGATTGCTGCTGGGGCTACGCGGGGGGCGTCTGGGGCTGAGGCTGGCGAGGACGAATCGCCGATTACGAAAACTTCGGGGTGGTTTTCTAGTTGGAGATATTCATTTACTTTGGCGCGGCCTATGCGGTCGTGCGGCCCTGGCAATGTTTCGGCTAGCGGATGCGCTCTGACGCCTGCGGCCCAGATGATTGTGCCGGCTTCGATGATTTCGCCGCCTTTAAGTTCTAGGGCGCCGTCGAATACGCGGGTTACCGGGCTGCTGGTGCGTAATTCGACGCCTTCGGCATTGAGACGCTTTAGTGCATGCGGGCGCAGCATTGGATCGAAGCCGCCCAGGATATTCGGCGTGGCTTCTACCAGGACCAGGCGGATTTCTTCGCGGGGGATGCCTCGGTAGCGGCCTACTACGTAGCGGAAGAGGAAGTCGCGCATTTCGGTGATTAGTTCTACGCCGGTATAGCCGCCGCCTACGATTGCGAAGGTTAGCAGGCGCTTGCGTTCGGCTGGATCGCTGGTGTGATCGGCGTGTTCGCAGATGTCTAGGACTCGATCGCGTAGGACAACACCATCTTCGAGCGACTTGAAATCGAAGGAATTTTCTTTGGCGCCGGGGATTCGGAAATATTCGGATTGGCTGCCTAGGGCGAAGATTAGATAGTCGTAGGGGATCGGGCCGGAGGTTGCGTGCACCTGACGGCGCGGGACGTCAATTGAAACTACTGTGTCTCGCTGGAAACGATAGTTGCGATGGCCGCGGATGTCGCGGACGGGTTGGACGATGTGGCGTGGATCGATATAGCTCGAGACTATTTGCGGGAGTAGCGGGGTGAACATGAAATAGTTTTGGTCGCTTACTAACACGATTTCGTGATCTGGGTGGGATTTTAGGAGATGATCCAGATCGACTGTGGCTTGTAGGCCGCCGAAACCTGCGCCGAGGATTACGGTGCGTTTCATGTTGGCTCAGTTTATTGGATGTTGCGGGGCGCAGTGAAGTCGCAGGTTGTTTGGCGTGCGTCGCTCGTGGGTCATCGACGGTATGTCTGCGATCGGCTGGCGCAGCAAGCCGGCGCCCCTACGGGAAAGTGCGAATACAAATCAAAAGCTGGCTACTTTTTGGTTCCAGGACATCGGGGGTTGGCCGGTGTTGATTTGGCGCATGGTTATGCAGTTGTCTACTGGGCAGACTAACGCGCATAGATTGCAGCCTACGCATTCTTCGTCGATTATTTTGGGGACGTAGACTTCCATTTTGTGGGCGTTCTTTTTGGCGTTGGCGTTTGCTGTTATTGGGGCGCGTTCTATGCATTGATGGGCACCGTCTTCGCAGGCTATGTAGCAGAGTTGGCAGCCGATGCAGAGATCATGATTGATGTCGGCGATCACTTTGTAATTTAGGTCTAGGTCGCCCCAGTCTTTTACGTTTGGTACGGCGCGGGCGCGGAAATCTTCTGTGGTGCGATAGTGGTGATCGTCCATGTAGGCGTTTAGGCCGTCGGACATGTCTTCTACTATGCGGAAACCGTAGTGCATTACTGCCGTGCAGACTTGGACGATTGAGGCGCCCAGGGCTATGTGTTCGGCGGCGTCGGTCCAATTGCTGATGCCGCCGATTCCTACTATGGGGATTTTTATTTTCTTGGCTACGCTGGAGACTAGGTGGAGGGCGATTGGTTTTACTGCTGGGCCGCAGTAGCCGCCGTGAGAGGATTTGCCGGCTACTACTGGGCGCGGGGCGAAACTTTCTAGATCTACTCCCATTAGGGAATTAATTGTGTTGATCAGGCTGACGGCGTCTGCGCCGCCTCTTTCGGCTGCTTGGGCGATTTGCGTTATGTCCGTTACGTTGGGAGTTAGTTTTGAAATTACCGGGGTGCGGGCGGCTTCTTTCGCCCAGCTGGTGATCATTTCGGTGTAATCGGGGACTTGGCCTACGGCGGCGCCCATGCCCCGTTCGCTCATGCCGTGGGGGCAGCCGAAATTTAGTTCTAGGGCGTCGGAGCCGGCGTCTTCTGCGCGTTTGACGATATCCTGCCAGGTTTCCTTCTTCGATTCGACCATCAGCGAGGCGATTACCAGGTGCTTTGGGTAGCGTTTTTTTACTTCGGCGATTTCTTTTAGATTTACTTCGATGGGGCGATCGCTGATTAACTCGATGTTGTTGAAGCCCATTACTCGGACGCCGTTGTAGTCGATAGCGCCGTAACGCGAGCTGGTATTTTGGATTGGCTCGCCGATGGTTTTCCAGACGGCGCCGCCCCAGCCGGCGTCGAAGGCGCGCATCACCTGGCCTGCCGTGTTTGATGGCGGACCTGAGGCTAGCCAGAAGGGGTTGGGCGATTCGATGCCGCAGAATTTTACTTTTAGATCGGCCATCGATGGTCTCCTTGCTTGGGTGCGGGCTGCGTGGTCCAGCTGATCCAGGTGAACCATAAGACTGTGGCGAACATTCCTAGCCAGCCGATTGCCCGGATGCATGCGGCGATTTGCGTGTCGTGATCGAGGACGCCGAATGCGGTGAATAAATAATTCCAATCGTGGATTACGAATTCTGGGTCTCCTACAGTGAGTAACGGCAGGTCTTGGGCGCGGGCGTCGGCCATGTAACGCGAGATTGGAAGTAGCTGCTCGAAGCAGAAGAAAGTGCAGAGGGCGGTGCCTTGCGGCTGGCGTTGGAAGGCGAAATAGGTGGCTAGGGTGAAGGGGACGAAGAGTTGCAGGAATGTGCCGCCGGCTACGGAAATGAATTGGCCGAAGAAACGGAATAACAAGTGGCCGCCTTCGTGGATGGGGACGAAGACGACATCGATCATTAGCAGCGGGCCATTGCCCCTCGCCGCTTGGTAGAGGAAGAGCAGGTAAAAAATGAGCCAGGCGATTAGGGCGTAACGCGGGGTTGCGGTCCACGGGTCTTCGAGAGTTTCGAGGACCGGGAGGCGTTCGGTCCATGTGTCGGGTAGGCGCATGTCAGAGAGTTGACGTTCGCCCGCTTCGCGGGCCGCGGGCGCAGCAAGCCAGCGCCCCTACGGATTGTATTTCTCGGTCACGCATCGCTACGACTTAGTATTGCGCGGGGATGGCCTAGCCAGGCGTCTAGGCCTCTGGCTGCCGCCATGCCTTCCGCTACCGCGTCAACAACTTCTTTGCCGCCGTTTACGCAGTCGCCAGCTGCGAAATATTTTGGGTTGCCGGTTTGATTTCTCTCGTTCACGGCGATGGTGCCATTTTTTTTGAGTTCGATCCCCTTCACTGGGCGCAGGAATTCAGTTACTGGTTTTTGGCCTATTGCGGGAACTACCATGTCGACGGGAATCACGAAATTGGACCCGGGAATCGCTTCGGGCGCGGAGCTCTTAGTGGCGCCGGAGGCTGGTCGCGTTTTCACGCACTCTAGGCCTGCGACTGCGCCGGATTCTGCGATCACTCGGATTGGTTGCGTGTGCCAGTGGAACATTACCGTGTCGCGCTGGGCTAATTCGAATTCGTAGCGGAAGGCTGGGATTTGGGATTCGCCGCGGCGATAAATTAAGTGGACGGATTCTGCGCCGAGGCGGTGGGCTGCGGTGACGACGTCGATTGCTGTGTTGCCTGCGCCTATGCAGGCTACTCGGCGGCCGATTTCTACTTCTGCGAAATTGCGCGTTTTGGTTCGTTCGATGAATTCGAGGGCGTTGTAAACACCATGCAGATCGGAGCCTGGTAAATCTAGAGACCAGGTTTCGCCTAGACCTACGCCTATGAAGATGGCATCGAATTGCGATTCTAGGAGTGGGAATGGGGCGTCGCGGCCTACTTCTTTACCTTGCTCGAATTTGATGCCGAGACGCTTGACCATTTCTACCTCGCGTAGGGAATCTTTGGCGCGGGTTTTGTAGGCGGCTATGCCGTAGGTGTTTAGGCCGCCTGGTAATTTATTTTTGTCGAAGATGGTTGCGGCGTAGCCCCATTTTGCTAATTCTGTGGCGCAGGCTAGCGAGGCTGGGCCTGAGCCAATGCAGGCTACTTTTTTTCCGTTTGGTACGCCTGCGGTAAAGAGATCGATGTTGCAATCCAGGACGTGATCGACCGAGTAACGCTGCAGGCGGCCAATTTCGATTGCTTGCTCGCCTTTTTCTACCATTACGCAGGCACCTTCGCAGAGGGATTCTGTGGGGCAGACTCGGCCGCAACTTTCACCTAGGATATTTGCGCTTAGGATTACGCGGGCTGAGCCGCGTAGATTATTGGAGGCGATTTTTTTTATGAAGGATGGGACGTCGATGTGCGTGGGGCAGGCGATGGTGCAGGGGGCGTCGAAGCAGTAGAGGCAGCGGGCGGCTTCGATCGCGGCTTGCCTTGGCGTCATGCGCGGGGAGATATCCGCGAAATTCGCTTCGTATTGTTCGGGCGCGAGTTTTGGAGCAGTTTCGCGGAGAGTCATTCGCTCGATTTCCCAAGAGGCGCGATTTTTTCGAAGGGTGCGGATCGCGCGTCTACGAGTGATGCGGTGCTGATGGAGGATTCTAGCACCCGGATTTCTCGGTGCGCGGGGGGATTTTCCGGCGGTTTCCGTGTGCGGCTGGCAGAAATGTCAATCAGAGCGTTGGAATTGAGATTTCGGGCCGGCCATGACTCTGAATGTTGCTGACTTTTGCGGTCGTGGGAGCCGGCAGGGACGCCAGCGGTACGGGGGTTGTGCTACATTCCGGCGGTTGGCGAATCTGGTTGGTTGATTGTATCTTGCAGTTCGAGAGGAATGGATGCGACTGGATACTGTTATTCGCGGCGGGACTATTGTTACGGCTTCGGACACTACTCGGGGCGACGTGGGGATTCTTGGCGACAAGATTGTTGCCATTGCGCAGGATCTCAATCCGGAGAATGCTTCGCGGGTGATTGACGCGGCCGGGCGCTATGTGATGCCTGGCGGGATTGATGTGCATACGCATTTGGATATGCCGTTTGGCGGGACTAAGAGCGCGGATGATTTTGAGTCGGGGACTATTGCGGCGGCGCATGGCGGGACTACTACGCTGATTGATTTTGCGATTCAGTATAAACGGCAGACTTTGCGGCATGCGTTTGATACTTGGATGGCGAAGGCGGACCGCAAGGCGGCTATTGATTATGCGTTTCATTGCATTATTACGGAATTGGGTGACGCGCACGTGGAGGAGATGGGGGCTTTGGTGCGCGAGGGGGTGCCTTCGTTCAAACTTTTTATGGCTTACCCGGGCGTGTTTATGCTCGACGATGCTTCGATTTTCCGGGCCATGCTGGCTGCGGCTAAGTATGGCGGGATGATTTGCATGCATGCGGAGAATGGCGGGGCGATTGATGTGATCGTGCAGCGGGCGTTGGCGGAGGGGAAACGGGCGCCGAAGTATCATGCGCTCACGAGGCCGACGACGGCTGAGGCGGAAGCTACTTCGCGGGCGATTGCTTTGGCGGAGATGGCTGGGGCGCCGGTTTATATCGTGCATTTGTCTTGCAATGACGCTCTCGAGAAAGTGCGCGAGGCTCGGGATCGCGGGTTGGCGGCTTATGCGGAGACTTGTCCGCAGTATCTTTATCTTTCGCTGGAGAATATGGATGCGCCTGGTTTCGAAGGGGCGAAATATGTTTTTACTCCGCCGCTGCGGGAGAAATGGAATCAGGAAAAACTTTGGCAGGGTTTGGCTAAAGATACGTTGCAAGTTGTTTCTACCGATCACTGCCCGTTTTGTTTTAAGGAGCAGAAGGAGCTTGGACGGGACGATTTCACTAAAATTCCTAATGGCGGGCCGGGGATTGAGAATCGGATGAGTTTGGTTTTTTCTGGCGGGGTGAATGGCGGGCGTTTTTCTGTGAACCGGTTTGTGCAACTCGTTTCGACCGCGCCGGCGAAATTGTTTGGGCTTTATCCGCGTAAGGGGACTATTGCGGTGGGGTCGGATGCGGATATTGTGGTGTTTGATCCGAACGAGGAGATGGTGATTAGCGCTTCGACGCATCATATGCGGGTGGATTATTCGATGTTTGAGGGGATCCGCGTGAGGGGTGTGGCGAAAATCGTTTTGTCGCGGGGGCGGGTGATTGTGGAAGACGGCGAGTTCAAAGGCCGCGCCGGCTCCGGGGAATTTATCAAGCGGCGGCAGTATTCGGGAGTTTAAGCGAGCGACAATCGCGGGGCCGAAAAGCGGGAGGGTCTGAAGAACCCTCCCCTACTCCCGATCCACGCCTACTACCCACGGGATTCCTACTAGGCCGATTCCTGTTTTCACTACAAGTTCGTCGTTGGGATGAAAGCGGTCGAAATCTGTGCGGGTTACTGGGATGCGTTCTACGTTGTGACCTTCGCGCCAGGAACGGACTACCAGGCGATTGCTTGGTAGCGGGCCGAACATTCGGACTCGGCTTATCACTTGCGTCGGCCAGGATTCGCGAGGGGCGCGATCTAACCAGCCATTGCCAATTAGCAACGCGCCTAGCAGCCACGGTACTGGAATGAGACCGTAGTAAATTCGCTTCAGGGCTTCTACCTCGGCATGTTGGAGCGCGCGGCGCTCTACCCAGATTCCAAGACCCAGCGTGAGGAAAACCAGCAGGCCGACGAAGATCAGGATGCCATCGATTTCTAGCGGGGGGAATTCGCTGCCTGCAACTACGAATGCTAGCGCGCCTAGCATCAACAACGCAGTGCGATTCAGCAGACGGCGGCGCAGTGCTATTTCTGCGAGGGTGGAGGAAAGTCCGCAGGCTTCGCAGACATCTGCGGTGCGCTCGGCGCCGCAGTTCAAACAGCGGGTCACTTCCGGCTCAGCTTCCCGAGGAAAAGATCGATTTGTTCGCGTTCGGCTTCGGGTAGGTCCTTGAATTCGACGGCCATGCCTTTGCCTGGCTCGACGCGGCGGACGATGCAATCGATTTCGAGGATTTCGCCGAGTTTGACGCGAGCGGTGAATTCGGCGCGCAACCAGAGGGGATCTTCGGTCTCGATGAACATGCCCATATCGCCGATATCGCGGGTGACGCACTTCAGGACTTCGGCCCCCCAGCCGATTTCGACGTCAGTCCGGTACGAATAGCGGAGCCCGCGAACGGGGACGTGTTCATTCATGACGCGCCTATTGGAAACAGTGGTTCAACCCCTCGCACTAATTCGATGCTAAGCATGGACGGGGGTCAAGTCAATCCATCGCAAGAGGATGGATGCCGGAAGGGGTACGGGTGGCGGGTGGCGGGGCGATTATCGAATTTGGCGGACGCTGGAGGGTTGCTGGTCGAGGCAGACGACGTTGTCGTCGCGACCGGTGGAGAGCAATTCGCAATCGATGTCGCGTGCGCTGCGGATGGCTTCATCGGACGTGGAGCCTTCGGCGGTGGCGCAGTGTTGGCCGCCGCGGTAATTCACGCAGACTTCGTACTTGATGCGGGTTTGGTGCAGCGTGGAGGTGACGATGATGGCGAGGAAGGCGGCTGCGGCGGCGGCGATGAGCCAGCGGAGTTGCGTGCGAGAGATGGCCATTGGAATCGACTGATTCTAGCAGTTCAGTGGCGCCGGCGTCCCTGCCGGCATCTTATGGGCGACTGGTCGCGCCAGGGCCGTGATTGTGGACGGATGGTTTAGTTTGGCGGAATGCATTAGGCGGGCTGTTTCGCTCCGTCCGTGATCGCCGCATTTGGCTCGATTTTTGATCGTAAGATGCCGGCAGGGACGCCGGCGCTACTTTCGAGGATCTTTGGCGTTGCCTCGCCGGGCCACTTCGCGGCGGAGGTACATCTTTAGGTTTGGGTTGAGGCTGTCTAGCGTGGAGATATCTTTCAGATCGCGCATGGTTAGATTGGGGAGAAAGGCCAGGACGATATTTAGCGGGGTGTGGCGATTGCGCACGAGAGCTAGGCGGACATTGTAGCTGCTGGACCATCTGGGATGGCGAGCTATCGCGCCGACTACGCGATCCGGGGTCTCGGAGCGCGAGAGCGATTTCAGGATTTGCGCTTCGGTGAGCAGCGGATTGGTGAGTGCGGCTGAGACGGCTTGGGCGTGGCCTTCGTTTAGGATTGCGCCGACGACGCGTGCGGGTCCGCGCTTGGCTAGCGTGAGTTTCTGGCCGATTGGAAGTTGCGGAATTTTGGAGATCAGTGCTTCTTCCGAGAGGCGACGCACTTCGGCTTGTGCGGTGGTGGCTAGCGCGAGGCGGACCAGGTCGAACGGGAAGAGCTGGCGCACCATGGTCATGGCGACCTGACGCGGCGCGTGAGGGTGCGCGGCCAAGCCAAAGCGCACTTCTTCGGAGGCTAGGAATTTCTTCTGCAACGCGATGCCACTGAGTACGCGTTCGGAAGTATCGAGGCGTTCGAGTAGAACGCGGATGTGCGACTCGTCGAGATTGGGATTTTCGAGAATGCCGAGTAGTACGTTTTCGTCCTTCTCATGCACGAGCATTGCGAGATCTTGCTGAGAGGCTCCGCGCGCTAGGGCGATGTCGTCGAGCGGACCGGGATCAGTTGGCATCGGCGGCGCGGCCTGCCGCCGTCCGGGCCATCTGGGCGGCAGCTTCGGCCGGGGAAGTTTGCAGCGGCCCGATGGTGGCGCGGTTGGCGATGGCGGCTAGGCGAGCATCGACGATCGAATCGAGATACGCGCAATGGCCGAAAACGCCTCCCGCGCGAACTAGCGGAAATTTCTCGCCGGTCAAGCCGAGCTGGCGAATGACGTGATCAGCAAGCTCGACTAGTGCGTCGGCGGCGGAATCCAGGATATTTCGCGAAACTTCATCACCATGTTGCGCGGCGCGTGCTACCAAAGGATAGACGCGCGGGAAAACTTCATCGGGATTCTTGGCGATGTGTTCGATCAAAGTGCCCCAGTTGCGCCACTCGAGATTCTTAAAAACTCGATCGGAAAGTTCTGTGGCCGGCCCGAGGCCGTCCTCGTGCCGCCGCACGGCGGTGAGCGCGCTGCGGCCGATGTCGAAGGCGCTGCCTTGATCGCCGAGCCACGGTCCCCAGCCGCCGGCTCGGACCGTCTTTCCGTGCGCGTTGCGCCCGTAAGCTACCGAGCCAGTACCGGCGATTAGCACGACGCCCACGCCCTTCTCAACCGCCGCGGCTAGCGCGATCTCGATGTCGCTGGTGACTTTGACCTCAGCCTTGGGAAACGAACGCTCTAGGAAAACACTCATGCGCTTGGCGACTGCGGGACGAGCTGCGCCGCCGAATCCTCCGCAAATTCCGCGGATGTCGGTGGCTTTAAGAGATTGCCGGGCAAGCACTGTGTCCGCTGCGCCGCTAACTGAGAACCATGCGCGGGTATAGCCGCTGCGCAGAGGATTCGATGGGCCACCTTGCGAGCGGCGAAGAACTTGGCCTTGAGAGTCGAGTAGGACACAGTCTGTTTTCGTGCCGCCGCCGTCGATTCCCAGAAAATACGACATGAACGATGCTCCTTGTGCGGTTCGCGCTTATCACGTGCGGGCTGGCTTTCCTTGACACTTTGCGGAGCGGGCAGTTAGCATCGCGCCGCTCACTCAGACTACCGGATGCGCATTCACCCCATCGATCTCGGAATCGTGATTCTGTATCTGGCCGGAGTCACGCTGCTGGGTGCGTGGTTTCGGCGCGGACAGAAAAATGTCCGCGATTATTTCCTCGGCGGCCGTACGGCGCCGGCATGGGCGCTGGCTTGCTCGATTGTCGCGACCGAAACTTCGACCCTCACCATCATCGGAACTCCGGCTATTGCTTTCGGCGGTAATCTGGGATTTCTTCAGCTTGTGATGGGCTATCTGGTGGCCCGGGTGGTTTTGTGCCTGGTGCTGGTGCCCCGCTACTTCCAGGGGGAATTCTACACGGCTTACCAGCTATTAGAGAAGAGGTTTGGGGGGAGGGTCCGGTCGGCGGGGGCTGGGGTGTTTTTGGTTACCAGGGCGCTGGCGGAGGGCGTGCGGATTGCGGCGGTGGGCAAAGTCGTGAGTTTGGCGCTGGGAACTGGTAGCCGGACGGCGATCTTGATTGTGGTTTTGCTCACGCTTTTTTACACCTTTGAAGGTGGGTTGAAGGCGGTGATTTGGACCGATGTGATGCAGCTGGCGATTTATCTTACTGGTTCGGCGGTGGCTTTTTTCTTGCTGCTGCATCGGATTCCGGGTGGGTGGAGCGAAGTCACGCACGTAGCTGCTGCCGCCGGGGGAAAGCTGCGCGTCTTCGATTTCTCGTTTAGCCTGACGAAGAGTTATACGTTTTGGTCCGGGGTGATCGGCGGGACTTTTTTTAATATGGCTAGCCACGGGACTGACCAGACTCTGGTGCAGCGGATTTTGGCGGCGCGAAATGAGCGGGATGGCAAGGCGGCTTTGCTCGGTAGCGGCGTCATCGTGTTTGTGCAATTTGCGCTTTTTTTGGTGGTCGGGGTGATGCTGTTTGTGTTTTATCAGCATGCCGCGCCGGGAGTGGTGCCGTCCGATCCCGATCAGATTTTTCCGGCGTTTATCGTGACGCAAATGCCGTCGGGGATTGCTGGCTTGGTGCTAGCGGCGATTTTGGCGGTGGCGATGTCCAATGCCAGCGGCTCGTTGAACTCACTGGCGTCATCAAGCATTATGGATTTCGGACGCGGCCGCGGCGCGAGCGTTACCGGCGATACGCTTCGATCTTCGAGCGCGCTGCTGAGGCGTTCGCGATGGATGACGTTGATTTGGGGCGTCGTTCTCGGAACTCTCGGGCTCGTTCGCTGGGGGCCGGTGTTGGTCGCTGGTTTGTCGATCGCGTCGATCACCTATGGCGCGATGCTCGGTGTTTTTCTGCTGGGGATTTGGAACTCGCGCGCAAACGCAACGGGGGCGATCACCGGAATGTTGGTCGGGCTGGCAACTATGGTCGCGGTGAATCGCTTCACGTCGTTGGCTTGGACATGGTACGCGCTTACGGGGACACTGGTGACTTTCATGTCCGGATCGATCGTGAGCGCGATTTGGGGCGGCGGGCCGGCTCCTCGAGATATGGCGATTGGCAATAAAGGCATGAGCGCATGAGCGCGGGTGCTCCGAAGAAGCCACTCGAACTTGTTCGCGGACTTGGCGTGTGGGCGGCGTCGGCGATTGTTGTCGGCACTATGGTCGGCACCGGGATTTTTCTGAAGCCGAGCCAAATGGCTGCGGAGGGCGGCTCGGTCAGCGTCGTTTATGCCGCATGGATCGTCGGCGGATTACTTTCGCTTTTCGGTGCGCTCTCGTTTGCGGAGCTCGGGGCCGCGATTCCAGAAGCTGGCGGGCAGTACGCTTATTTGAGCCGCGGACTTGGGCCGGTCTGGGGATTTCTTTTTGGCTGGATGCATTCGACGGTTGGGGAATCAGCCTCTGCGGCATCGATTGCCGCGGGCTTCGCGCGATTTTTGAGTGTTTTCGTTCCCGCAATCGCTGTGCCGCTTTTTACTTTTCATTTCACGGTTCCCTTCTCCGCCACGCCTTACGAATTTGCATTCACTTGGGCGCAGCCTGTTGCAGTGCTGGCGCTGGCGGTCTTCACGGTGATTAATTATTGGGGTGTTCGCATCGGTGGCCGCGTGCAAGTCGCGCTGACGGTGATCAAGGTGGCTTCGATCCTGGCGATCGTCGCCGCGGCGTTTGCGTTGGGCCACGGCAGCTCGGCGAATTTCCATCCGTTTTGGCCGACAAAAACTGGAGCTGCTACGTTCTCTAGTTTTCTGGCGGCGCTTGCCGCGGCGCTTTGGGCTTACGACGGTTGGGAGGATTTGAATCGCGTGGGATCGGAAGTGCAGAATCCGCAACGCAATTTTCCGATCGCCATGGCGGGCGGGACGATTCTTGTTGCTGGAATTTATTTGGTTTTCAGCGCGGTGTGCTTTTACGTGCTGCCTTTCGGGAGCGTGGCCAATTCGCAGCATGTCGGCTCCGACGTGGTGCGGACATTTGCCGGTAGCGGGGCGGCGCGGTGGTTCACGCTGGTGATGATTGTTTCGGCGCTCGGAACGCTGAACTCATCGCTGCTGAGCGGGGCGCGCGTGCCTTACGCGATGGGACGTGATGGATTGTTCTTTCGGGTCACCTCCAGTGTCCATCCGACATTTCGCACGCCGAGCGGCGCGCTCATATTTCAGGGAATTCTCGCCAGCCTGATGGCGCTGAGCGGCACGTTCGAAGAGTTGACTTCCCTCTTCGTGTTCGCCGCCTGGATTTTCTACGCGCTCTCGGTAGTAGCGATGTTCCGGCTGCGGCGGATTGCGCCGGATATGTCGCGGCCATTTCGGACTTGGGGATATCCGGTTGTGCCGGCGCTGTTTCTGGTGGGAGCTACGGCTTTGACGGTGAATTTGTGGATCGATCGGCCGCTGCGGTCTTCGATCGGGCTGGCTATGATTCTTTCGGGGCTTATTTTTTACCGGTATTGGAGCCGGCGAACGAATCGTGAGCGTTGACCGGGTAACGAACACCCAAAGCCAAGCCGGGCGGGAGGTCAACCTCCGCCCCTACTGGATGTAGCAAGTTGGCTAAGATTGCTACGCCGTCGGCCAGACGCGGACCTGAGCGCGAGAAATAACTGTTTGCGTCGACCATGTGGACGCGGTTGTTGCGCACGGCTTGGAGTTGTTTCCATTCGGGCGGAAGAAGCGTGCGCTGGAGCTCGTCTTCGATGTGTTTGACGCTGAAGCCGCAGGGCATGATTACCATTACGTCTGGCTCCGCAGCGACTACTTGATCGCTCGTGACGCGGAATGACGGATGGCCAGCGCGGCCATGCACATCGACGCCTCCCGCAGCATCCACCATTTCCGGAACCCAATGGCCGCCGACGTAGAGTGGATCGAGCCATTCGATGCAGGCTACGCGCGGGCGGCTGGCGGTGGCGCTCACTGCGGCGCGAATCGACGCGACCTTATTTTCTTGGCGCTTCGCAAATTCGTCCGCTTCGCGCGATTTCCCGGTGGCTTCACCGATGCGGCGGATATCGTTCCAGACGTCGGCGAGCGTGTGAGGTTGCAGCGTCAAGATGCGCGGCTGCTTCGGCATTTTGGCCAGGGCGGAGGCCAGATCGTCCGGCGACGCGGCGCAGACGTGGCAAAGATCCTGAGTGATGATCAGGTCCGGCTGAATTTCGCGCAGGAGATCGTCGCGAACGGCGTAGAGGCTTTCGCCGCGGGCCATTAATTCACGGACGCTGCGGTCGAGGTCACCGGATTTTGCATTTGGGTCGACGCGAGGGCCGATCAGAGCGGGTTTGGCGGCGGCTTCGGGCGGAAAATCGCATTCGTGCGTTACTCCGGCGACGGAATCGCCGAGGCCGAGAGCGAAGAGGACTTCGGTGGCGGATGGCAGCAACGAGCAGATTCGCATTTCAGCCTGCGACCTCGTCTCAATGATACAGCAGATATTTTTCGCGCATCTTGCGGAAGACGTCGAGATCGAATTGCCAATCTAGGACGATGCGCGATGGTGCGTCGCCGGCCTTGAGCCGATCGATCGTGGCGCTTGAGCCTAAGAGCTCTATCATTTTCGCGAGTTGAAAATTATTCGGGTACTTTTTATTTAGAAGCGAGGCGATTTCGAGGCCCATGAGCATCGCGTTGACGCTGGCGCGATCGGTGATTACGAGCGATAGAGCGCCGCAGAGCTGGCCCTTATACAAGTCTGATGATGGAGTGAAATGTGTCGGGACGAATCGCACGCCGGGAATAAATTGGCGATTGAGCTCATCCGCGATCTCGACGGGATCGATCCACGGCGCCCCGAACATTTCGAACGGAGCGTCCGTGCCGCGGCCGACAGAAACTCCGGCCGCCTGCAGAATTTCTATTCCGGGATAGAGCAGCGCAGCGTTCAGGCTGCGCAGATTCGGCGACGGCGGAATCCACATGAGCCCAGTAGCGTCAAATCGATCCTGACGATGCCAGTCCTTCATCGCAATTACATGGAGGTCCGCTCCAATATAATTTTCCGCGTTAAAGAATTGCGCGAGCTCGCCGAGCGTCATGCCGTAACGCACCGGCATCGGAAAATATCCGGTGAAGGAAATGTTGGCGCGATCGAGCATTGGCCCTTCGATCGTTTCGCCATCGAGCGGATTTGGGCGGTCGAGAACATAGAACGCGATATGCCTCTTCGCGGCCTCCTCCATCGCGTAGGCCATTGTGGTCGTGTAAGTGTAAAAGCGGACGCCGGCATCTTGAACGTCAAACACCAGCGCATCGATCCCCTTCAGCATTTCGTCGGTAGGACGTCGCGTTTCACCGTACAGGCTGAAAACCGGGAGTCCCGTAGCAGTGTCGGTCGTCGATGCGACGTTCGCGTCCGCTGACCCAGCGAGGCCGTGCTCTGGACTGAAGATGGCGGCGAGCCGCACGCCCGCCGCATGCGCGAGCAAATCAATTGTTCGACGGCCGGCTGCATCGACGCCAGTTTGATTCGTGATCACGCCGACGCGCTTGCCCCGCAGTGGGGCGAATTGCTGCTCTTCGAGCACATCGATGCCGGTCTTCGTGTGATCGCTCGACGTCAACGTGCCGGCAAGATCATAAGGGCGAACGGCGTGAGCACTGCGGTCGATCGCCGAGCTCTCGCCCTGAGCAACGTTAATATGCAGAGCGGCAGCAACCGCCGTTGCCACCTTGCTGCGCAAACTGGAAATGGGCGGACGCCGGAATGGGTGAACCGAGTTCGTCAGCAAAATGACGAACGACTCGCTCGCGGGATCGATCCAAATCGATGTGCCGGTGAAGCCTGTATGCCCGAACGAGCCGAGCGGGAAAAAATCACCTCGCGGCGATGAATACTGCGAGTCAATATCCCAGCCCAAGCCACGCACCGCCGGAACCCACGGCGGCGACTGCGGCGAAATCATTTTCGAGATCGAGGCCTGTGACAAAATCCGCTGACCTTTTCCTTTGGAAACAGTTCCGCCGTTCAACACCATCTCGCAAAACTTCGCGAGGTCGGCCGCATCCGAAAAAACACCGGCATTTCCAGCCACGCCTCCGACCGCGCGCGCCGTCGGGTCGTGCACCGAACCGCGCAGCATGCGGCCCTTACCCGATCCCGGCTTGTCGTCGTCGGCTAGCTCGACTTCCTCGGTCGGCGCGGTGCGCGCAATCCAGTCGGGCGATGGCACGAATCTCGTGTGTCGCATGTGCAGCGGCTCAAAAAGATTGACGCGCGCGTAGTTGTCGAGCGTCATGCCAGACACCTTCTCGACCAATTCGCCGAGGACGATGAAGCCCGTGTCGCTATAGATGAATCGCATTCCCGGCGGAGCAAGCAGCGACTCGCGGTTGATTTCGGCTACCAGCGAAAATATTCCGGCATGGGCTGCTTCAAACGGCGGATCAGGAGCCAAACCGCTGGTATGCGTAAGCAACATGAGAATGGTGATCTGATCTTTTCGGTTCGAAGCAAATTCGGGCAGGTAATGCACCACGGGATCGTCGAGCCGCAGTTTCCCTTCTTCGATGAGTTTCATCACCGCGGGCGCGGTGGCGACTACTTTGGTGAGCGACGCGATGTCGAACATTGTGTCAGTGGTCATCGGCTCACGAACAGGCATCAGCGCGCGCATGCCGACTGCTTTTTCGTACACAATTTTTCCGCGATGCCCGACGAGCAGCACCGCGCCTGGAATTTCGGCGTGGTCGACGGCTGATTGAAGCACGGAATCGACGGATGAGAAATCCGGGACGCCCGGCTGGGACTGGCCGGAGCTGGATGGTGGTCCGAGAAATGCGATAACGATGCAGAGAATCAGGAATCGCAAAATTGTAGGTGGGAAGTCTGCGTTGTGTCGCATGTAACCGTGTGCTATATACAGCGACGGGATGATTGCGTCAATCCGCGCTTCAAATCTGGCTTCCTCGGTGTCGTCAATTCAGAAACATGGGCTGGAGTGAATGCGTGGGCCTGCGGGTTTCCTGCTATGCTTAATTTTCGCAATGACACTCGCCGGCCGCGCGTCGAAATCCGCCACCGCTAAACCGCAGCGCTCCGCGTCATCGTCTGCCTGGGTGGACAAAACGCTAAAGAGCATGACGCTGCGCGAGAAATTGGGGCAGTTGCTCGTCGTGTATTTCTTCGGCGAATTTACCTCCACCGAGAGCGGCGAATATAAGGATCTGGTGCGGCAGGTTACTGAGAATCATGTCGGCGGCTTTATTCTTGGAACGAAGCGGCAACCGTTGGGCATCGAGCGCGGGGGAGTTTACGTCGCCGCGGTGCTGGCGAATCAAATGCAGAAGCGCGCGAAGGTTCCGCTGATCGTTTCCGCGGATTTCGAGCGCGGAACCGCGATGCGCATCGATGAAGGCACCGGGTTTCCTTACGCGATGGCGGTTGCGGCGGCGGGAAATCCGAAAGACGCATATACCGTCGGAAAAGTCACGGCGCTTGAGGCGCGCGCCGCGGGAATTCAGTGGATTTTTGCGCCGGATGCCGACGTGAACGACAATCCCGATAATCCGATCATCAATGTGCGCTCGTTTGGCGAAGATCCGCAGAGCGTGGCGAAATTTGTCTCGGAATTTGTACGCGGCGTGCAGGAAAACGGCGGATTGGCTACCGCAAAACATTTTCCCGGCCACGGCGATGTGAGCGTCGATTCGCACCTGACGCTCGCGACTGTGCCTGGCGATCGGCAGCGCCTCGAAAGCGTCGAGCTGGTTCCCTTTCGCGCGGCGATTGCCGCGGGAGTTGGCAGCATCATGACCGGGCACCTCGCGACACCTGCATTCGAGCCCGATCCGGAATTGCCCGCGACGATGTCGCCGCACGTGCTTACCGATGTGCTGCGAAAGGAGCTTGGTTTTAAAGGGCTGATCGTCACCGACGCGCTCGACATGGGCGGGGTCACCACGCGGTTTCCGCCCGGTGAAGCGGCGGTGCGCGCTGTGCTCGCGGGCGCCGATGTGTTGCTGCTATCGCCGACGGTCGATGCGGCGCTCGAGGGACTGGAAGAAGCGGCGAAGAGCGGACGATTGCCGATCGCGCGAATCGATGAATCGGTGCGGCGCATTTTGAGCGCCAAGGAAAAATTGGGGCTGGCGAAAGATCGCTACGTTGACGTGGACAAGCTCAACGCGAATTTTGGCAAGCCGGAATTCGAAGCTGCGGCGCAGGATATCGCGGACCGGGGCGTTACGTTGCTGCGCGACGACGCGCATCCGTTGCCTCTTGATGCGACCAAGCCGTTGCGGCTGCTGGTGGTAGCGCTTTCGGGCGATCCGGATGCTTTTCCCGGCGCTGATTTTGAATCGGAAATACGCGAGCACGTCGATAAGGTCACGGTGCTGCGCGCGGATACGCAATTCTCGAAAGTTCAGGCGCTGAAATTGCCGCCGCCGGAAAGTTACGATGCGGCCATCGTGGCCATTTGGGTGCGCGTCGCCGATCGAAAAGGCACGGTGGGATTGCCGGACGAGCAGGCGGCATTCGTGAATCAAATTGTGGCGTCGCCGAAGCCGGTGATCTTTGCTGGATTCGGCAGCCCGTATGTGGTCGAGCGCTTCCCTGCCGCGAAAACGTGGATCGCCGAGTTCAGCACGCAGGATGTCTCGCAACGAGCGGTGGCGCGCGCGATATTCGGGCAGATTGCGATTTCGGGGAAAATTCCGGTTACCGTGCCGGGCGTGGTGACGCGCGGCGATGGCATTCATCTCGACGCGGCGCCGATGAAGCTTGAGCCGGCGAGTGCGCAGAGCTCTGCGCGATTGAAGAATGCGTTCGACATTCTGGATCGCGGCGTGGCGGATGGCGCGTTTCCCGGCGGAGTGCTTGCTGTCGGCCATGGCGACCAGCTTGTGATGCATCCATTTGGCCAGCTTACCTATGAAAAGAATTCCGCGGCTGTAACGGCCGACACGATCTACGATTTGGCGTCGCTGACGAAGCCGATGGTGACGACAACCGCGATCATGCTGCTCGCGCAAGAACATCGCATCGATATCACGCTGCCGATTTCGCGTTACTTGCCGGAATGGACGCTGGCTTCTGCCGCCGATCCGAATCCATCGTGGCGCGCGAAGGCTACCGTGCGCGATTTGCTGCTGCATGACGCCGGGCTTCCCGCGCACCGCGATTTTTATAAATCGGCGGACGGCAAGGGCGCGATACTGAAATTGGTGTTTGCGGAACCGCTGGTCCGCGAACCCGGCACACAAGTGGAATATTCCGATCTGAGTTTTATTTTGCTGGGCGAAATCGTTGAGCGGCTTACCGGAATCGATCTGGACGCCTTCGCTACGGATTATATTTGCGAGCCGCTCGGCATGGATCACACATTATTCTCGCCGGCGAAAAACCTGCGATCGAAAATCGCGCCGACCGAAAAAGATACGGAATACCGCGAAAAACAGTTGCAAGGCGAAGTAGATGATGCGAATGCTTCGGCTATGGGAGGCGTCGCGGGGCATGCGGGGCTTTTTTCCACGGCCGGCGACGTGGCCGTCTTTGCGCAGATGATGCTGAACGGCGGCATTTACGCGCATCACCGGCTCTTGGAGCGCGAGACCTTGGGGCAATTCACGGCGCGCGTGAAGATCGGCGATTCGGCTCGCGCGCTGGGGTGGGATGTGCCGGTCGAGCCTTCTTCTACTGGGAAATATTTCTCCGCGAAAAGTTACGGCCACAATGGATTCACGGGAACTTCTTTATGGATCGATCCTGAGAAGGATCTTTTTGTGATTTTGCTCACCAATCGCGTTTATCCCTCGGCTGAAAATATCAAGATCCGCGAAATACGCCCGCGTCTGCACGATGCCATTGTCGAAGGCCTCGGCCTCGTTTCCGGCCGCGCTGCTGGGCGATAACTGGCAGGTCACACGCTGGGCTCACCGGCCGCTTCTTCTCATGTGGCGCCGATTGAAACGTTATAATTCCGATGTGAAATCTCGCAGAGCTATATTGCCGGAAACGGAGCGGCGAAATCCTCGTTCGGCGGGGCTTGACCGAAAATCGACGATTGAAGTTTTGCGAATACTGAATCGCGAAGACGCCAGCGTGCCGCGAGCGGTGGCGCGCGAGCTTCCAGCGATTGCCCGGGCCGTGGATAAAATCGTGAGGGCTTTTCGCAGCGGCGGCCGGCTGATTTACGTTGGAGCGGGATCGAGCGGGCGGATGGGGGCGCTTGATGCCGCGGAATGTCCGCCAACGTTTGGCGTGCCGGAGACACAAGTGCAGGCGATTCTCGCCGGCGGATTGCGTGCGATGACGCACGCGGTCGAGGGCGCGGAAGATTCGCCGCGAGATGGCGCGAGGCAGATTGCTGCGCGGCGTGTGGGGCCGAATGACGTGGTGGTGGGAATCGCAGCGGCGGGGACGACGCCGTTTACGCTCGGCGCGTTGCGGGAATCGAGGCGGCGAGGCGCGACGACGGTGGCGCTTACGGCGAACCGGCGCACTCCGATTGCGCGGCTGGCGGATATCGTGATCGCTCCGGCTACCGGGCCCGAAGTGATCGCGGGGTCTACTCGACTGAAGGCTGGGACTGCGCAGAAATTGGTACTGAACATGCTCTCTACAGCAGCGATGGTGCGGATGGGATTTGTATTCGATAATCTGATGATTAATGTGAGTTTGACGAACGAGAAGTTGCGGCACAGGGCGGTGCGCATCATCGAATCAGCCAGCGGCATTCGAACGTCTTCGGTGCAACACGCGGTGCGTCAGGCGGGACACGATTTGCGCGCGGCGCTGGTGATGCTGAAGGCGGGCGTAGATGCGCAACAGGCGCGCTGGTTGCTGGCGGCCAGCAAAGGCAATTTGCGCGAGGCGATTGCGACCGGGCTGCGCTTGCCTCGAACTAAAGACGGCGCGCACTCGAATCGACTATGAGTGCGGGCTTAACGAACCTGGCAGACAGGCACTGATATGGATCGTTTCAAAATTGAGGGCGGACGGCGGCTCGAAGGCACGGTGCGCATCAGCGGGTCGAAGAATGCTTCGCTGCCGGCGATGGCCGCGGCGCTGCTCACCAGCGAGCCGGTGTGCCTGCAGAATATACCCGGCGTGCGCGACATCATTACTATGGCCAAATTGCTGGCGCACATGCGGGCGCGTGTGGAGAGCCCGGATTTGCCGCCGAGCGAATTCACGATTGCCGCGGAAACAATTTCACATGCGGAAGCGCCTTACGAATTGGTGAAAACGATGCGCGCGTCGATTTTGACGCTCGGGCCGCTGGTCGGGCGATTCGGATTTGCGCGCGTTTCGTTGCCCGGGGGTTGCGCGATCGGCGCGCGGCCGGTCGATTTGCACATTCAGGCGCTTGAGAAAATGGGCGCGAAGATTTCGATCCACCACGGTTATGTCGAAGCGCGCTGCGAGCGGCTGCGCGGCGCGCAAATTCATTTTGACAAAATCACCGTAACCGGAACGGAGAATATTTTGACTGCGGCTGTATTGGCCGAGGGCGAAACCGTTCTTACCAATGCCGCGCGCGAGCCGGAAGTGACCGACCTGATCGAGCTGCTGATCAAAATGGGGGCGAAGATCGAAGGGCGCGGAACATCTACGCTGCATGTGCATGGCGTCGACAAATTGCATGGGGCGACGCACGCGGTGATTCCCGATCGGATTGAAGCCGGGACATTCATCGTCGCGGCAGCTATTACCGGCGGCGACGTGAAGCTCACGCACTGCGCGCCGCAGCATCTGACCGCGGTGATCGAGACGCTTGCGGCCTGCGGCGTGGAGATACAGAAGGAAGGAGTTTCTTGTTTGCGCGTGAGAGCGCCGAAAGCGCTGCGCGCCGCTGACATCACGACCGAAGAATATCCCGGCTTTGCGACCGACATGCAGGCGCAATTCATGGCGCTGGCTACGCAGGCTGAGGGCAAATCGGAGATCACCGAAACCATTTTTGAGAACCGCTTCATGCACGCGCAAGAAATGATTCGCATGGGGGCGAATATTGCGATCGATGGGCATCGCGCCGTCGTTCAGGGGCCTACGCCGTTGAGCGGGGCTACGGTGATTGCTTCGGATTTGCGGGCGAGCGCGTCGCTCGTGCTAGCCGGTTTGGTCGCGTCGAATACTACTTACATTGACCGCATCTATCACCTAGATCGCGGGTACGAGAAGATCGAGGAAAAGCTGCAGGACCTCGGCGCCAGCATCGAACGGATATAAACCCACGCAAAGACCCCGCGCACGAGCGAAGTTAATTTCAAATTCTCGTTAATGGACGTGGAGGCGAGCCGCGACTTGGGCTTGAACTTACATATCGCCCGGCCCGGCAAAACGCGCGGGCCCTACGTTCGGAGGCGCTTCGCTGCGCTTTGCGGCTGCGAGGAAGTAAAAATGCGAACGGCCCCGCGGAGTGGCGGGGCCGTTTTAGCCTTAAAACGCGGACTATTCCTGAGTTGTGGTGGTGGTCGTGCCGGTGTCTTTTTGCTGCTTGTCGCGCTGTTCCTTGATTAGGGCTTTGCGGCTCAAGCGAATCTTGTTTCCTTCGATTGCCAAAACCTTAACCATCACTTGATCGCCTTCGCGCAACGCATCGCGGACGGTGCGGATACGCTGTTCGGCGATTTCGCTGATGTGCAGAAGGCCGTCGGTGCCGGGGAAAATTTCCACGAAGGCGCCGAATTCTGCGATGCGCACTACCGTGCCGAGATAGGTTTTTCCGATTTCGGCGGTAGCGGTGACATCCCGAATCATTTTCAATGCCTGCTCGGCGGCCTTGCCATCGCTGGCGAAGACGTGAACCTTGCCGTCGTCCATCACGTCGATTTTCACTCCGGTGGCTTCGGTGATGGCGCGAATCTTTTTGCCGCCCGGCCCGATTAGATCGCGGATTTTGTCCGTGGGGATCGAGAGCATGAAAAGATGCGGGGCGTAGGATGAGATTTCGGTTTTCGCGGTTTTGATGGTGGCTTCCATGATGTCGAGAATCTGGAAGCGGGCTTTTTGAGCCTGAGCCAGGGCTTCGCGCATCATGTTGATGCTGACGCCGAGAACCTTGATATCCATCTGCAGAGCGGTGATTCCGGTGCGAGTACCGGCGACTTTGAAATCCATATCGCCGTAGTGGTCTTCGGCGCCGGCGATGTCGGTAAGAATCGCGTAGTTCGAGCCTTCGACGACCAGGCCCATGGCAATTCCCGCGCACGATGATTTCATCGGCACACCGGCATCCATCAACGCGAGGGAGCCGCCGCACACCGTGGCCATCGACGACGAGCCGTTGGACTCGAGAATGTCCGAAACGACGCGCATGGCATACGGAAAATCTTCTTCCGACGGAAGCAGATTCAGAAGCGCACGTTCGGCCAAAGCGCCGTGACCGATTTCGCGACGGCCAGGGCCGCGCAGGAATTTCACTTCGCCCACCGAGAATGGCGGGAAATTGTAATGCAGCATGAAGCGTTTGAAGGATTCCTCTTCGAAAAGAAGATCCATGCGCTGCTTGTCTTCCTTGGTGCCGAGCGTGACGGTCGCCAAAGCCTGAGTCTCACCGCGAGTGAAAAGCGCCGAACCGTGTACGCGCGGCAGCAAACTCGTCTCGCAAGTAATCTTGCGAATCTGATCGAACGGGCGAGCATCGGGACGCCGTCGGCGCACCAGCATATCCTCGCGGAAATACTTTTCGCGGAGGCGCTCGAAGGCGCGCATGGCCAGCTTCATCTTGTTTTCGTCGTCTTCGGGAATGGTCGCCTTGATTTCTTTCTTGATGGCATCGATGCGCGAGTAGCTTTCGAGCTTGGGATACTTCGCGGTGTCGAGAGCATCGTGCAGGCGCTCGCCGCAGCTCTTCTCGATTTCGCGCGCCAGGGTCTCATCGAATGCCGGCGGAGTAACGGTTTGCTTCGTGGGATTCACCAGCTTGTACAGCTCGCGAATCGCGCCGACGATCTTCTTGATTTGCTCTTGGCCGAAAGCCAAAGCGTCAACGACGGTTTCCTCGGAAACTTCGAAGGCTCCCGCTTCCACCATTACGATCGCTTCATCCGAGCCGGCAACAATAATGTTCAGCAAGCTTGTCTTCTGCTCGGCCACCGTCGGATTGCAGACTAATTTTCCATCGAGCAAACCGACGCGCACCGCGGCAATCGGCTTATCGAAAGGAATCGGCGAAATATAGAGCGCCGCGCCAGCGGCGGTGACACCGATGACGTCGGGATCATTTTCGGCATCCGCCGAAAGAACCATCGCTACGATTTGCGTTTCCGTGGACCAGCCTTCCGGAAACAACGGCCGCAATGGGCGGTCGATCATGCGCGAAGTCAATATTTCGCGCTCCGAAGGACGCCCTTCCCGCTTGAAGAATCCACCAGGAATCTTTCCGGCGGAGTAGGTGTACTCGCGGTAATCCACCGTCAAAGGCAGAAAATCTTTTTCGGTCGCCTTGCTGTCCATGCACGCGGTGGCCAGGAGCACCGTGTCTCCGTAACGCGCCACAACCGCGCCATGCGCCTGCTTGGCCAATTTGCCCGTCTCAAACGTTAACAGCCTGCCGCCAATTTCCACGCTCACTTGATGAACCATATGCTTACGATCCTCCGCGCCAGGAACCGTCCGGGCACCATTCGAATCTGAAGGAAATTATTCCGTCAGTGTAGGAAGAGAGTGAAGGCGAGAAGTAGTGCGGAATGCGTTCAGCTCAGGGCGCGCTGCAATAGCAAATACAACTGCGCCTGATGCCGACGCTTTCCAGACACGACTGCGATGCGATTCGAGAGGCAGTTGCGGTCGAAGCCGCTCAGGTGAGCCGCGCTATTTGCGCAAACTAAGCCGTTCAACAATCTCGCGATACCGATCCGGGTCGCGACGGTTCAAGTAATCCAGCAACCGACGGCGCTTGTTGACCATCATGATCAACCCGCGGCGCGATGCGTGATCCTTGACGTGGGAGCGTAGATGCGTGGTCAAGTAATTGATACGTTCACTTAGCAGGGCGATTTGCACTTCTGGAGAGCCTGTATCTTTGGTGTGCTGGCGAAACTGCTCCATCACTTCAATCTTGGCCTCGCTCAAACGCATTCCCCTTTCTAGGACGTCGCTACCCCTGTGCGCTGTTCGTCTCTTCGTCTACTGTTTCAGCGTAGCACAGACAGTTTGCAGGCTCCAAGCAACATTTTTGTGCAAACTGGGGGCGGAATTTTCGCTTTGGACGTGGCGCGGACTTCGCGTCAGGACTTGGGAGTACTTACCAACGAAAGAAATTCGTCGCGTGTCTGTTTGTTCTCGCGGAAGGCGCCGAGCATGGCGCTGGTCATCGCCGAGGAATTTTGCTTTTCGACGCCGCGCATCACCATGCACAAATGGCGCGCTTCGATAATGACGCCGACACCCTCAGGACTCAATTTTTCCTGAATGGCATTGGCAATTTGACTGGTGAGCCGTTCCTGAATCTGCAAACGCCGCGCGTACATATTCACGAGCCGCGCAATTTTGCTAAGGCCGATCACTTTCTTCTTGGGAATGTAGGCGACGTGGCACTTGCCGAAGAAAGGCAGCAAGTGATGCTCGCACATGCTGAATACTTCGATATCTTTCACGACCACCATCTGGTCGTAGCAGACGCTAAAGACCGCGCCGTTGAAAAGTTTTTCCGGGTCCTGCCGGTATCCGCTGGTCAAAAATTGCAGCGCCTTGGCAAAACGCTCCGGCGTCCGCTGCAATCCCTCGCGGTTAGGATCTTCGCCAAGCTGCACCAATATTTTTCGCACTAGATCGGGAATCGTCTCAGTGGCAGGGCTGAGGGATATGGTGGTTTCAGTAGTTTCTTTCACGAGGATGAGTCTCCTGACTTCTGGCGATCGTACTCAAAACTATTCAAACTGGTTTCCTGTATTTTGATGCGCTCAAGCCGAGCCGAGGGAAAGTTCTCGAGCCGGCGGAAAATCTCGCGCGCCACATTCTCGGTGGTTGGAACCATTTCCCGAAACGCGGGCACCTGCTCGTTCAAGTAAGTGTGATCAAACGCGTCGAGCACTTCGCGCTGCACGTAGGTATCGAGATCCGCGAGATTCGCGATCATGCCTGTCTCCGGATCGACCGGTCCGCTCACCGCGATTTCGACAATGTAATTGTGGCCGTGCCCGAAGGGATTATTGCATTTGCCATACGCGCGCCAATTCTCATCGTCGCTGAGCTGCGGACTATGAAGGCGGTGCGATGCCGCAAATGCATAGCGGCGATGCAGCGTCAGCTTCATGCCGCACCGTTCCGCGTGCAGTCGACGAACAGATCCGGCGATTCGTAAAGGCGCACGCGATCTAGCTTGCCGCGGGTAATTTTCGGTTCGAGCAATTTCCAAATCAATTGCGCGACATTTTCGGTGGTCGGAATCTGGCCCGCCAACTCGGGCACTTCGTAATTGAGGAATCGGTGGTCCATGCGCTCGATGATTTCGCGCTGCAAGATTTCCTTCAGCTCTTTCAGATCGAGAACCATGCCAGTAACCGGATCCGGCTCGCCCGCCACCGTGACTTCAAGAGTGTAGTTATGCCCATGCCCATGCGGATTATTGCATTTGCCGAAAATCCGCCGGTTCTCTTCCGGCGAAAGCTTCGGATTGTTGTAAAGGTGCGCCGCCGAAAATTCAATCCTGCGCGTGATGCGAATCATCGCGTCCCCGCCGGATACCGGCGGCCTTTCCAGGCCACGCTTCCGCGAAAATGCTTCCAAGCGGAGGCAGTCAGGACGCACGCATACAACAAGCCGGCAGGCATATAGAATTGGATGATCGAAAGCGGATAACGATTCCGCCGTAGGTCTCTTGCATACCGTAAATGGTTACTGGCCAGAACGGTCGCCAGCGCCAAAATCAGAATCGCGGGGAGTCCTCCCAAGCGCAACCAACAGATCAGGAGAACGATTTCGAGCCACGGAAAAGTTTCCAGAATTTCCCGCGCGAACGACCACGGCGTTCCACCCATCAACTCATATAAATTCTTCGTCCAACCTTGCCACAGCGCCCCAAAAGTTCGATACATCCGCGTCCGCGCAATTCCCTGCCCCGGCCCAAAGAAAATATTCCGCCCGCTAGCCTTCACCATCCGCGCCAGCGCCACATCCTCAAGCACGCGCGCACGCACCGCCTCATGTCCGCCAATCGCCTCGTAAGCATCGCGGCGAATCATCAAAAACTGCCCGTTCGCCGCGGCGTCCGGCAGCGCCGGATCATTCACGCGCTCGAACGAAAACCGTTCGGCCAGCCGCGTGTACACGAACGGAATTAAAATCTCCTCCGTCAGCGTCTCCATCACCTGCTCCGGCGAATACGAAACGAGCACCGCCGCGTGCTCGTCAGCATCCTCAAGCGCGCGCCACGCCGCTCCCGGCAGCAATTGCGTATCTGCGTCAACGAACAACAACCAATCCTCGGTTGCCGCCTTCGCGCCTGTCGCCGCCGCGAAATTCTTCCCCACCCAGCCGACCGGCAGTGCACTAATTTCAATTACCCGCAATTTCTCCACGCACGCGACGAGTTCCTTCAGAATCTCGGCCGTCCGATCGCTCGACTGATCATTCACCACGATAATTTCGCGCACCTGCGGCTGACCGTCGAGCGACTCGACAGCCCGGGCAATATTTGCTTCCTCGTTTCGAGCCGGTACAATCGCGGAAATCATAAGTGGCATTACTCACAGCGGTCAGGAAAGGATTCGCCGGCAGCGAGCCAACGCGAGTATTATAGGTTGCAGGCCAAAACGCGTGAAGCGGAATATCCTCACCATCGTCGTTCTCCTCGGCATCGCCGGGCTGCTCGTAGGATTCGCCATGCCCGAGTATCGCCAAGGCGAATCCAGTCTGGCCGGCACCACCGCCAAAGATTTCGAATTTATTCTCGATGGCAAGCTCACCCATCTGTCCGATCTACGCGGGAAGGTAGTCGTCCTGAATTTCTGGGCCACCTGGTGCCCGCCGTGCGTCGAGGAAACGCCCTCGCTTAATTCACTGCAAGCACAAATCGCCCAGCAAGGCGGCGTCGTCCTAGGAGTCAGTCTCGACGAAGACGCCCCCGCCTACGAACGATTCCTAAAAGACAATCACGTGGCCTTCCCCACCTACCGCGATCCTACGAAGAAAATCGCTGAAGATTACGGGACGAAAATGTACCCCGAGACCTACCTGATCGACCGCCAAGGCAAAATCGCCCGCAAAATCATCGGCGGCCAAACTTGGGATGAAGGCGACATGCTCCTCTACGTCCAAAGCCTGCTCATTCAGAAGTAACTTCCAGACGATCTCAGAAGCGACATACTCGAAGTAGTTATTTCGGGGACTCGCGCTGCACCACGCTGTGCTTGCGGCTATAGGAGAAGTAAATTACCAGGCCGATGGCCAGCCAAACGATCAACCGCGCCCAATTCGACCAGCCCAGGCCGGACATCAGAAACAGATTGGCGATGATTCCGAGAACGGGGACTAACGGGACTAGCGGCGTCTTAAACGGGCGCGGAATGAATGGATGCGTGCGGCGCATGATCAGAATTCCCGCGCAAACGATTACGAAAGCGAATAGCGTGCCAATGCTGGTCATTTCGCCCACTACGGCAATTGGCGCGAATGCGGCAAACAATCCGACAAATACCATTAGCACCAGATTGCAGCGCCAGGGCGTGCGAAACTTTGGATGCACGCTGCTGAAAAGTTTGGGCAGCAATCCATCGCGCGACATTGAATAAAAAACGCGCGATTGCCCGAGTAGCATCACCAGCATCACCGACGTCAAACCCGCCAGAACGGCCAAATTCATCGCGGTGCTGAGCCATGGAATCGGAATCTTCACGAGTGCCAGCGAAAGCGGGGCGGCGACATTCAGATCCTTGTAATTCACGATGCCGGTCAAAACGTAGGAGTACAAAATAAAAAGTACTGTGCAGACCAGCAGCGAGCCGATGATGCCCACCGGCATGTCGCGCTGCGGCTTCTTGGCCTCTTGCGCCGCCGTCGAAACTGCATCAAATCCGATATAAGCGAAGAAAATCACGCCCGCGCCGCTGACGATCCCGCTCCATCCAAAATTTCCAAAGTGCCCGGTATTCGGCGGGATAAACGGAATGTGATTCGCCGGGCTGATATATTTCCAGCCGATGAAAATAAATGTCACCACCACGGAAACTTTCAGAAACACGATGATCGTATTGATCCCCGCCGACTCGCGAATCCCCAGAATCAAAATCACCGATACCGTCACCACAATAAACACGGCCGGCAAATTTATGATTCCATGCACCAGCGTTCCGTCGGGTAATTTGATCGGCTGAAACGGTGAAGCGATAAATTTCGCCGGCAGATTGATTCCAAAGGTCTGCAGCAGCGCCACCAGCGTCTGACCCCAACCGATCGAAACGGTAGCGGCGCCCACGCAATATTCGAGCACCAAGTCCCAACCAATGATCCAGGCGATCAGTTCGCCCATTGTCGCGTAGGCGTAGGTGTAAGCGCTTCCCGCGATCGGAATCATCGTGGAAAATTCGCTGTAGCACAGCCCCGCGAAAACGCAGCCGATCGCGGCTAGCACAAACGAAATCACGATCGCCGGCCCCGCAAAATTCGCCGCCGCCACACCCGTGAGCGTGAAAATCCCCGCCCCGATCACCGCCCCCACGCCCAGCGCAATCAGCGAAAACGGACCCAGCGTCCGGCGGAGCTGATTCTCCCGCTCCGATTCCTGAATCGCCCGGTCAATCGATTTCAGCGCAAATAAACTCATAGAATTCGCAGCGGACTATAACAGCAAAGCCGCCCGTTCGGGAGAGACTTCAGACCCTTCCGCAGTTCGGCCTCGTTCCGGGGGCTGGCCTCCATCACACTGTTGCTATTCTGAGGCCTCTGATTTATTATACCCCCGGGGGGTATATCGAGATGAAGTCTGCCACAGCGGCCGCCTGCGGATGTGATGCACAGGCGCGTCCCCGAAAAGCTGCGGGCGTCGATCCCGAGATTAAACTCGCCAATCTGCACCGCCTGCGGCGCATCGAAGGGCAGATCCGCGGGTTGCAGCGCATGGTAGAGGACGACCGTTATTGCCCGGACATTCTAGTTCAGCTTTCGTCGGTGCAGGAGGCCCTGCGGGCTGTCGGGCAGGCACTTATGCGCAATCATTTGAAGCATTGCGTCACCCAAGCCGTGCGCAAAGGCCGCAAAGCAGACGCCGAAGCGAAGTATGACGAATTGATGGATCTGATCTACACCCACGCGCGCTGAGCGCGCGAGCAACGGAGCAAAAATCGTGATAAAGGCAGAACCCGCAATGGACAGCGTTGCACGCGATCCCATCTGCGGCATGAAAGTCGATATTGCGCGCGCTGCTGCAACTCGCGAGCGCGCCGGAGCAACTTATTTTTTCTGCGGCCAGTCTTGCGCCAAGAAATTTGACGCCGGGCAAATCCCTGCGACTGCGCGGGTCGCTGCCGCTGAAAAACCCGTGCCACTCGCAGCGGTTGAATACACCTGCCCCATGCACCCACAAATCATCCGGCCTGGCCCCGGCTCGTGCCCGATCTGCGGGATGGCGCTCGAGCCGCGCACGGCCACTGCCAACCAAGAAGAAAATCCCGAGTTATCGTCGATGTCACGGCGATTTTGGACTTCGACGGCGCTCAGTCTTCCGGTCTTTCTGCTCAGTATGTCCGATCTCCTCCCAGGGCAGCCCGTGCAGCACCTGCTCGCGATGCGCTCGATCTCGTGGATCGAATTCACGCTGGCCACGCCAGTCGTACTCTGGGGAGGCTGGCCATTTTTCGAGCGGGGCTGGGCATCGCTAGTAAATCGCAGCCTGAACATGTTCACGCTAATTGCGCTCGGCACCGGCACGGCATACCTCTACAGCGTCGCCGCGATTCTCTTCCCTGGAATTTTCCCCTTTTCATTTCGTACAAGCGATGGCGCCGTGCCCGTCTATTTCGAAGCGGCCGCGGTGATCACGGCCCTCGTTCTGCTCGGGCAAGTTCTCGAACTGCGCGCGCGCAGCCGCACGTCCAGCGCGATCCGTTCGCTGCTGCGACTTGCACCGAAGACAGCGCGCCTCGTGCGCACCGAAGAGTCCGAAGGCGGGCACCCGATCACCATCGAAGAAGACGTGCCGGTCGAACGCGTCGTCGCGGGGAATTTGTTGCGCGTGCGGCCGGGCGAACGGATTCCGGTGGATGGAATTGTTGTCGAAGGGGCGAGCGCGGTGGATGAGTCGATGGTCTCCGGCGAGCCGATTCCAGCCGAGAAGGCGGCCGGCGCGCGAGTGACCGGCGGCACCGTCAACGGAACCGGAAGCTTCGTGATGCGCGCCGAACGGGTTGGCGCCGAGACGTTGCTGGCGCAAATCGTGCGCATGGTTAGCGAAGCGCAACGTAGCCGCGCACCGATTCAACGCCTTGCCGATGTCGTGGCGTCTTATTTCGTTCCCGCAGTTGTGGGCGTCGCGGCGCTGTCGTTCGTGGTTTGGTCGGTGTGGGGGCCATCGCCGCGACTTGCGCATGGCCTTGTCAATGCGGTGGCGGTGCTGATCATCGCGTGTCCGTGCGCGCTCGGCCTCGCGACGCCGATGGCCATCATGGTCGGCACGGGACGCGGCGCGATGGCCGGCGTGTTGATCAAGAATGCCGAAGCGCTTCAGATGCTGGAGAAAGTTGACACCCTAGTCGTCGACAAAACCGGAACTTTGACCGAGGGCCGTCCACAAGTGACAAGGGTGGTGCCCGTGAGCGGCGTGTCCGATGAAGGCGTGCTACGGCTCGCAGCGTCACTCGAGCGCGGCAGCGAGCATCCGCTTGCGGCCGCGATTCTGCGCGCGGCGAACGCGCGAAAAATCGCGCTAGCAGACGTACATAACTTTCGCGCCATCTCCGGTAGTGGCGTCACCGGCGATTTCGAGGGACAGAAGGTCGCCCTCGGAAATGCCCCATTCCTCGCGACCCTCGGCGTGCAATCCGCCGAATGGACCGAGCAAGCCGAAGTGCTTCGCCGCGACGGCGACACGGTGATGTTCGTGGTGAAAAACCAAACGATCGAAGGGATCATTGCTGTGGCAGATCCAGTGAAAACCTCGACGGCCGAAGCCATCGAGGCGCTGCATCGCGAAGGAATTCGCATCGTCATGGTCACTGGAGACAGCAAGACGACTGCGGACGCCGTTGCAAAGCGCCTGAAAGTCGATCAGGTCTTCGCTGAAATCTTGCCGGCGCAGAAAGCGGAAATCGTGAAGCGGCTCCAAGGCGAGGGACACATGGTGGCGATGGCGGGCGATGGGATTAATGACGCCCCAGCCCTAGCTGCCGCGGACGTGGGGATCGCGATGGGCACCGGAACCGACATCGCCATCGAAAGCGCCGGAATCACTCTGGTAAAAGGCGACCTGCGAGGAATCGTACGCGCCCGCAATCTAAGCCGGGCCACCATGCGCAACATTCGCCAGAATTTGTTTTTTGCCTTCGTCTACAACATTCTAGGAGTGCCCATCGCAGCCGGCGCACTCTATCCAATCTTCGGCTTGCTGCTAAGCCCGATCATAGCCAGCGCCGCGATGACCTTCAGCTCCGTCTCGGTGATAGTGAACGCACTGCGCCTGCGCAACGCCAATTTGTAAAGCTTGTTATAATCGCGACCATGACCTACATGACGGTGACCTACGAATTGCAGCACGCGCTTAAGCCCGAACAATTCCGGGCTCTCGGCCAATTCGCGAATACGTACGGCCTGCAGCGTTTCCGGCTGGACGAAGAAAAGAATCTCCTGCATTTTGATTACGATGCCTCGCGCCTAAAGGAAGTAGTAGTGGAAGATGTACTACGCCGCGCCCGCATCCCCGTACTACGCCGAGTCCCACCAAGCGCAAACTAGTCGCGCCAATTCGTACCGCCGGCGTCTCCGCCGGCTCTGAGTTCGCAGCGCGAACGATCAGCCGAACAACATCGTTGCTTCCCGAATCAGCGAAACCGCCCTTGGATCCGAGCAAAGAGACCCGCCCGAATATCCAAACCCAAACCTGGTATGTACTTTGCAATATTTTGGTGACGCGGAGACTGCAAAAGAGCCGGCAGGGACGCCGGCGGTACCAAAATCGGCAGAGAAAAAGAAGGGGCCCCAGCTTGGGATCTGGGGCCCCAATAGGTCGCGTTCCGGTGACTCGATCTAGGCGTGATCGAGTCATGGGGTCATCCATCCTAGCTTCCCTCTCAGAGGCAGGTGGGAACGACCCGTGTGGCCTTGTGAGCAAGCCCCTTCCGTCTCACTCACTCAACCCTGCGGATCGTGTGGAACGCAACCCGCGACTTTGGATATTGCAAGCGAGAGGCCCAAACTCTCAAGTCCCGAAAATTATGATATCTGCTGAATTTGAAGGGGTTAGCGTCACTTGACGGAAGAGCAGCTCGGTCGCTACATGCCGATCCGGGAATCCCAATCCCACCTCGGAATTGACCACCACCAACTCGCGGGCCTGCATCTTTTTCACGCCCGATTGCACAATCTCACCTGCTTTGCGCTCGCCGCTTGGAGTTTGCCGCGGTGTGGCTCATAATCAAGATTGCTCGCTGAGTCATAAGATGAACCGAATCGGAATATTTCTCGCTGCGATTTGCGGAGTCCTCGCTCTGCTCGCCGCTGCGTTTGCCGGGGCGCACGCGAATCACAAACCTACTTCTCCCAGTCTTGCCGCGGCGGCGCCGGCACATCTTGCGACTCCAAAGACGGCAACGGCCGCGAAACCAGCGCCCGACAGCCCGGACACGAAAGAAGATGATGACGATGAAGGCGTAATTCGCTTCGTGAAAAATCCTGAGCCGCTGCCGGCATTCCTAGCGCACGATTTGGATGGACAAGTCGTATCGACCGCCGCGCTCAAAGGCAAAGTCGTGCTGGTGAATTTCTGGGCCACCTGGTGCCCACCCTGCCGCGAAGAAATCCCCGAACTCGTGAAGCTGCAAGCGGCTTACAAAGATCAATTGCAAATCATCGGCGTTTCCGAAGATGAAGACGTACCACCCGAACTGGTCAAGAATTTCGCGCGCACCATGCACGTCAATTATCCAATTTTGATCGTGAGCCGCGAGCTGGAAAAAGAATTCGGCGGAATTCCGGCGCTGCCGACATCGTTCCTGGCGAACAAAGAGGGCGGCGTGGTGCAAAAGCATGTCGGGCTATTTCCCGGCGAAGTCTACGATCACGAAATTCGCGCGCTGCTGGGAATGCAGGTAAGCGAAAAAATCGAGACTTTTGAGGATCTGGGACAGATTTTCTTGAAGAACGCGGAGCACGCCACGGATTTGCCGGGCGTCGATTTCAGCGGGCTCAATCCCGAGCAAAGGCAGGCCGCGCTGAAGCGAATGAATACCGATACCTGCACGTGCGGTTGCCGAATGACTCTGGCGCAGTGCCGCATCAATGACTCGGCCTGCGCAACTAGCCGCAGCCTGGCCGAAAAAATCGTGAAGCAAGTTTACGGCAAGGATTCAAAACCTGCGGAGCCTGCTGCCGCTCCCCCTGGCACAACTTCCGAATAGCCCCGATCTTCTTCCACAAAAAAACGACAGCGCCCTCCGATACTCGTTACTCGAAGGACGCTGTTCGTTAAGAATTGCCCGACTTCGAATTGCTTCGGTCTACTTGTCAAACTCTAGGCAAATCTTGAGCTGCCGGATGGCTTCGTCCGTCGCGCGCAAAGCTTCTTCGCGATGGCCGCCGAAATCGTGACGCGCTTCTTTGAGATGCATGCGCGCGTGCTCGAGCGATTCGATCGCGGCGTGGATCTCCGGATGGCGCTCGGGAGCGGCCGGCATGGCCGTTGCGGTGGCGCCCTTTGCCGCCGGGGGCGCAGCCGGGGCTCCGGCAGGAAACGTCAACGTGAAGATGAGCGCGAGCGTTGCGAAGAAGCCGATGATTCTCGATTTCATGAATGATTCCTCCTAGTCCGAATTGCGGCTCGGACGGCCGTGATTGAGATCGCCATCCAGGAATGAAACCCGGCAGCAGCGCGTAAGTTGCTCGCTCCGCGTATGACGGGGCAAGCTCCCTGAACGCGGGAATTTTATACCGCGAGGCGACTCGTAGTCGGCTGGATTTCGGGCAGTGTCCGCAAACAATCAATCGCGGACTGCGCCTTGGATGCGCGCGTTTATGCGAGTTGACGAGGGTGCGCGTCTCCATTAGTCTGGGCCGCCGGATTTTCGGCGGGGCGATTTGTCAAACGAGGCCATGAAGTATGCGTAAAGAACCAGTCAAGGATGGGAAGAAATTAACGCGCCGCGATTTCGCGCGCACCGCAGTGGTCGCAGCAGCTACCGCGACTGCGGCGTTAACGCCTGGGAGCGAAGCCTGGGCGCGCCACATTGCGGCGGCCAACGGCACGCCCGTTCCGAATCACGCGGGAGCTGATGATGCGGCCTCGACGCGGCAGGCCGAGATTGATGGGCGCGTCGCGGATGTTTTTCGGCGCTACGGCGACCGCCTTTCAGCCGAGCAGAAAACGGAAGTGCGGCGGCTCGCGGGCGAGCTGCAGAAGTCACTCGACAAGCTTCGCGCCTATCCGCTGGGCAATGGAGATCAACCTGCCACCGTTTTGCGCGTGGTGCCCGATTTGACGGAGGTGCGCCGTGCTCCCCGCCGTTGAGAAAAAGAAGGCCGCACCCGGCGAGGACATCCTTTATCTTTCGGTACGCGAATTGGGCAAACGCATTCGCCTGCGGCAGCTTTCTCCCGTGGCGCTCGCCGAAAGTTATCTGGCGCGCAGCGAACGATTGAACGCGCAATTCAACGCGTATGCGACATTAACGCGCGACTTGGCGCTCGAGCAGGCCCAAGCCGCCGAAAAAGAAATTGCCGCGGGGCATTACCGCGGGCCGCTGCACGGGATTCCCTACGCGGCGAAAGATTTGCTGGCGGTAAAGGGCTATCCGACGACATGGGGTGCAAAGCCGTTCGCGGATCAGTCGTTCGATTACGACGCGACGGTGATCGAAAAGCTGAACAAAGCCGGCGCGGTTTTGATCGGCAAGGCCGCCATGATCGAATTGGCGGGCGGAATGGGCTACCGCTTTGCTTCGGCGTCGCTCACCGGGCCGGCCAAAAATCCGTGGAATGAAGGTTGCTGGACTTGCGGCTCGTCAAGCGGATCGGGCGCGATTGTGTCCGCGGCGATGGCGGCATTCGCGATCGGCACGGAAACTTGGGGCTCGATTATTTGCCCGTCGGGATTCTGCGGAATCTCCGGATTGCGTCCAACCTTCGGTCGGGTAAGCCGCTACGGCGCGATGGCGCTGGCCTATTCGCTCGATAAAATCGGGCCGATGGCGCGCAGCGCGGATGATTGCGGATTGATTCTTGCAGTGCTCGCTGGGCACGACTCGAAAGATCGCAGTTCCCTTCCAGGCGACGAAGCTGCGTTCGAATATGGCGGTCCCGCACCGCAAAAACTGAAAATTGGCTGGCTCACCAACGCGTGGAAGAAGATTGATCCCGACATTGATACAGCGACGCAGGGAGCAATCGCCGTGCTCGAAAAGCAAGGCGCGGTGGTCGAAGATGCGCAGCTTCCCGAGGGCCCGTTCGACGCCGCAGCCGGGACGATCATTAACGTAGAGGGTGCCGCGGCCTTTCGCGATTTAATTGAATCGGGGAAGGTCGCGGAGCTCACCGATCCGCTCGGCCGCATCAGCGGCTACATAAACCAGCAGATCCCCGCCGACGACTACATGCGCGCCCAGCAACTGCGCGGAATCTGCCAGCAGAAAATGGACGAGCTGCTCGCGAATTACGACGTGGTCGCCGCTCCGACGTTGCCGGTCGCAGCCAGCGCGCTCGATGCAAATATCGAAAAGGAGCTAAATTTTCCCGATCCCATCGGCGGAATGGGAAATCTTTGCGGATTTCCGGCCATTAGCGTCCCTTGCGGCTTTACGTCAGCAAAGTTGCCGATCGGCATTTTGTTTGCGGCGCGGGTTCGCGAAGACGCGAAAGCGCTGGCCGCGGCAAATCTGTATCAAGCGCACTCGGATTGGCACACGAAACGGCCGCCGATTTCTTAAGACGGCGGTAGCCGTAACTAGATGCTTTCGTTTTGCGATAGCGCGATTGACGCTCTTTTCGAATGTGAATATTCTTGAGGCGCGTCAGATATTTCAGGCAGAAATGGAGCCAGCCACCGTGGTTCATCTTCTTTACGCGGTTCTGCTCGTCGCCGTCAGCGTTCAACTCTCCAGCTTCGCGACCAGCATTTATTTGCATCGCTCGTTGGCTCACCGCGGTCTTTACTTGAATCCGGTAGTGGCCTTCCCGATGCGCGTGCAACTTTGGCTCGCGACCGGAATCAATCCGAAGGAATGGGTGGCAGTGCATCGCAAACATCACCGCCATACGGACGTCGAAGGCGACCCGCATAGCCCGGTGCTTGAAGGGCTTTGGCAGATTTTGTTTGGCAACATTTATTACTATGCACGCGAGGCGCACAAAAAAGAAACGGTCGAGACTTTTGCGCCGGATGTGGGTAATGGCTGGCTCGACCGGCACTTTTTCCGTTATGGCTTGCTTGGCGTATTTTGCGGGATTGCAATTTGCATGTGGTTGCTGGGGCCGGTCTGGGGAGGGATTGCGTTTTTAGTGCAAGCCGGCACTTATATCTTTTTTAGTGCCGTGGTGAATGGCGCGAATCATGCCCTGGGCTCACGGAATTTCGAAAATACTGCAACCAATTTACAAATCGTTGCGCTACTCACTGCCGGTGAAGGGCTTCACAACAATCATCATGCATATCCAACTTCGGCGCGGTTTAGTATCCGGCGCGGAGAGATTGATCCGTCCTGGATTGTCGTGAAGATTCTTTCTTGGCTGCGTCTGGCGCGGCCTTTGAAACTTGCTCCTCAGTTGGAATCCTGACATCTCACCTGGCCGCACTGGGCCGAGAGGCGGGAGGGCTTCCGCCACACTGCTGGCGGACAGGAAAGCACCCTCCCCTACAAAACCTCCTTCCTGCAAACATCCGAAATCGGCCCGGCTGCGTACTTCTCACAGCGTCTATCACTTATTCGCTCGAGGAGCGCCATGACCGCAGAGGCCAAGCAGGCGATGGTCGGAAATTTCGATCTGGATCGCTACGTCCGCAATTCCAAGAAAGTGGACATCAGCGACATCGATTTGACGCAAGCGGCCAAGTATCCCTTGAGCGCCGCCGAAATTCGCAGCCTGACTTACATGATGGATATCGAGTCGCACACAATCGTTTATTTGCGCAGCATCCTTTCCACTTGTGCGATTGAGGATCCGGATACCACGGCGTTTTTGAGTTGCTGGGCATACGAGGAACATTTTCACGGCCGCACCATCGGACAATTTCTGGCAGCCAACGGAATCGCACATTCGCGCGACCGGCTGGTCGAAGTGCAGCAGGCTACTTCCTATAAGGAATGGCTGAAGGACATGGGCGCGTCTCTGATTTGCCAATGTTCGCGGCACTTTCACGCTGCCTATCTCACCTATGGCGCGATTTCGGAGCTTTCCACACTCGAGGGTTACGGCGTGATAGCCCGGCGCACCGAGAATCCCGTACTCGCGGAAATCATGCGGCGATTGGCGAAGGACGAGCGGCGCCATTTTTCCTTTTACTACAACAAGGCGCGCATACGGTTGCAGCATCGCAACGCGCAGCGGCTCACCACCTTTATCATTAAACATTTCTGGCTGCCGGTGGGCGGCGGAGTGAAGCCCGACGCAGAAGTGGATTGGATTTTGAGTTTTATTCTGGGAGATCCGATGGGCGTGGAAATTGCTGCGCGCATTGATCAGACCATCGCGAAACTGCCAGGACTGAGCTGGTTCGATCGCATGACGCGCAGTCGCGAAGAAAGTTTGAAGAAGACCGCACACAAACTTGAATTGAAGCCGGCGCAAACGATAGCGGGCTGGCCCGCAGCGCCCGCGACCCGCGAATATCGCGAGTCGGCGAGCTAGTTCACGTTCGCATCGAAAACGCCGGTCTCGATTTTCCCGGCGCGCTTCACTTGCACGAATATTCGATAGAGGCCCGGTTTCGGAAAGCCATAAGGAAACGCAACTTCGGATGGTGCAGCTGTTTCCCGAGCCTTCATCATCACCATCCCTGGCATAGTCTCAGCTGGCGCCTGACTCGAATCTGAATTGGCGCCAAGTGTTGCCTCCGCGAGACTGAAGGCGGCCATCGGAATCGAGCCGTCCGGATGCACATGCGCGAACACGCTGAAATCCGAGCGGATAAATTCCGCATGGCCCGCCATTCCCATGTACGGCTCCAGATCGCTCGCCAGTTTTCCAGCCGCATCCACCACCCGGAATTTAAACCACGTTAAGCGATTGGAAACGAGCGGCGTCGAGTCGCGCTCCCAGATCATGTGCGCTCCATTCGACAGCGGCGAGATGGTACCGGATCGTGCGGCGTCCCCGATCGCAGGCCCGCTTTCCGCAGAGTCATCGCCAGCGAGCGGCTTCCCTGGGATATTCGGCAAATCCATTACGGCCACGAGCGTGTCGGGAAATCCCGAAGCACGCACGATATCTGCAAAGATTTTATAGTGGCCGCCCTCAACCGCCGGAAGATCATCGGTAAACGTCATCGTTCCGGTGCGCTCGGGATGAAGATGATAAAAGCGATCCATCGCCGGTTCGCGGACCAGAAAAAGATGCATGAGATGGCCGTGGTCCGGAATCAGCACGGTGCCCACGATTTCGGTGCGTGAGGAATGCCACTTCGAGTCGCCAATTTCCAGATTCATGCGGCCGGCGGGATCGAGAGTTACTCCCAGCTTCGGCGCCACATAAATCATGCGCTCGGCGCGGTTCGCCGCCGACACACGCCACCACATATTTCCGAGCACCAAAATTCCCACCACCGCAAGCAGCGTCGCAGCCATCACAAGCCGCGCCCTGCGCTTTTGCCGCGGCGTCAACAGTTCGCCCGGCTGGAGCTGGCCTTCGCGCTTGGCCGCGCCCACAATCGAGACAATCGCAACTACCAGCAGCGACATCAACCCGAAAAGTAGGATTCCGAGACCGCGCTGCATCGCCAGCGTGTTACGCGCGTACGCGGAAACCGGGACGGCAACTGTGCCCGAACCCTTGTCTCCATCGGCTTCGATGCGCACTTGCCACGATCCCGAGCCCATCAACCAAAGCTTGCCCGCAAACAATTGCGGATCGCCGGCGACAGATTTCACGATGTCGGGCGGAGGCGGAAACTTCGAGCCTTCGCCGGCTATATAGAGCGGAACGATCTTGATTTCGCGGATGCCGGGCGTATCGCTGCGAATTTCGAATTCGGCGACGCCCGGAATCATTTGCGGAGTGCGAATCATCACGACAAGATGATAAGGACCGGCATCGCCCTGGAAATACACATCCGGGCTGCCAACGTGGGCCGCACAGACCGGCGCGACGAGCAGCGAGAGAACGAGCGCGAGTGGAATGAGTTTTTTCACGAGCCGGTTAGCGGCGCAGGCGCGAGAGCCAATTTCCGAAGACAATTCCGACAAACACGGACGCGACGCCACTGATCCAGGCATAGACGAAGCCCAAAGCGAATTTCGCCTGCGTTGGCTCGAATCGCTGGAACTCCCACGCGAAATGGTATTCCGATGGCGGCACTTGATACGCAAAATAATTCTGTCCAAAAAACCAATTGCGTGCCGCAGGGCTGATCATGAAGTCTCCCCACGGCCAGCTCACAACCACCAGAATCGCCAGATATGCGGTCGCGGCGAGAGCAGCTTGCAGCCAGCGGTTGCGATTCGAGAAGCGATTGAGCACCACATCGAGACCGAATGCCGCAGGAGCGAGAAGAACCGGAAACGCCATCGGCACCATATGCGTGACGTTGGTGTACACGGGCCCGAGTCGCGGATGCGCCGCGAACAAAGGAAGTATCCACAGGCCCGCGCAAGTCAGCAGCATGTAGATCGATGCGATGATCGTGGCGCCGTAGCGATGACCGGACGCGCGCGCATAGGCCACCAACAGCGTGGGCGTGCCGAGCGCCGCTACCGTGTAGAAGATGGCGCTGTGCGTCAGCGTCGCGTCGCTATATTCACTGACCAGAATTTGATGCTGAAAAATTAGAACGCCGCACAGGTAGAGGAACAGGCGGCTGAGCTTGGGCCTGGCATCGGCGTCCGCGCGATTAATTACAGAAACCAGAAGCAGCACGATGCCGGTGCTGACGCCGAGAATGCCGATACCGAGGACCACGTGCGGGGGGCTGAGGATTTCCACATCGAGGCCGAAAGAATTGTGCCACCAGTTGTCGAATGGCGCGGAGGTGAGCATGGTGACGCCGCCCCACGCGGTGAGAAACGCGCCAACCGGACCGCGAAATCCCCACACGCGCACTCCGGCAGCTTGCGCCGCGGGGTCGCGCGAAAAAGTATTTGAGAAAATCAGATACGTGCAGGTAAAAGCCGCCAGAATGCCGCCGAAATGAATGGCCAGATGAGCAGGAGTCCAAAACGTGTCGCGGCCGATGGTCTGGTGCCAGGAAATATCCCAATAAAGACCAAAAGCGATCGACGAAACAGCGACGACGCCGCTCCACACGAACCACGGAATCGCGGCGGTGCGCGCAGAGGATAGATCATACGGAACGCTGCGTGAAACCGTTTGCGCCACGCTTGCCTCTCACTGGCGAGAATAACAGAGCGAGTTCTTACTCACAATCTTCAGCGCCAACGATTCCGCCGCGAGCACGCGCGCCGCGATTTGTCGCAATTATTTCTTGACACTTCCGGCCGCACGCATGAATATACATATGTCTGCATAATTACTCAGACGCTTGAATATGAATACGCATAAACGATTCCGGCAAGGGCAAATTCTAAATCTGCTGGCGCAGATGAAAGTGGCCAATCAGGACACGCTGCGGCGCCAATTGGTGCATCGCGGGGTGCGTGTGACGCAGGCCACGCTCTCCCGCGACCTGCGCGAACTGCGCTTGGTAAAGACCGCCGAAGGATACAGGTCGCTCACCGCGGCTGCTGACGACACAGCGCCCAGTGCCCTGCCTCCTTTAGCGCGTGCGGTGGGCGAATTTTTGCTGGATATCCGGCCGGCACAGAATATGTTGGTGCTGAAGACGCCGCCGAGCGGCGCGCAGCCATTGGCCGCGGCTCTCGATGCGCAACGCTGGAAGGAAGTGGCGGGCACGCTCGCTGGCGATGACACCATTTTGGTGATTTGCCCCACGCGAGCGGCGCGCGCGACGCTCGAAAAGAGACTTAAGGAGATGTTGCGATGACGGACGGCGTGAAGGTAGCCGTCGTCGGAGCCACGGGCTATGCCGGGTACGAGCTGGCCCGGATCCTTCTGCGGCATCCCAACTTGGATGAACCGACATTTTATTTGCGCGATTCGAATTCCACCGTCCATTGCCTAACGGAATTGTTTCCGCAATTGCGCGGCTGGGGCGAAGCACCGTGCAAGCCATTTTCCGTGGAGGCGATTCGCAAGAGTGGAGCTCAGGCTGCGTTTCTCGCCACGCCGCATGAGGCATCACTGGACCTTGTGCCCGACTTGCTCGACGCCGGATTGCGCGTCGTGGATTTGAGCGGAGCGTTTCGATTCGCGAACCCGGCGACATTCTCACAGTGGTACAAGTTGCCGGCGCCATCGAGTGCGGCGCTGGCTGAAGCCGTCTATGGATTGCCGGAACTTTACGCTGATCGGTTAGCGAGCGCGCGTTTGGTCGCGAATCCCGGCTGCTATCCAACTTCTGTGATTCTCGGTCTGCGGCCGTTGGTCGAAGCGGGCTGGATCGACGCTGGACGCGGAGTCGTCTGCGATTGCAAATCGGGAGCCAGTGGCGCAGGCAAAGAGCCGAAACGCGAGACTCATTTCGTCGAAGTAAACGGAAATTTTCGCGCTTACGGCCTTTTCACGCACCGGCACACCCCCGAAGTTACCGAGCATACCGGGCTGGCGCCGGAAGATTTCATGTTCACGACGCACTTGCTGCCCGTAGAGCGCGGAATTCTTTCCACTTTGTATGTCTGGCTCGAGCAGGCGCGGTCGCGGGACGAGATCGAGTCGGCGTTCCGCGCATTTTATGCCGGCCGGCCGATGGTGCGAATTTCGCGAGCCGGATCGCTGCCGGAATTGCAGCACGTGGCGCGAACGAATTTCTGCGATATCGGATTTGCGCTGGATGAATCGGGCAAGCGCTTGGTAATCGTTTCGTGCCTCGATAATTTGGGCAAAGGCGCGGCGGGACAAGCCGTGCAGAACTTCAATTGCATGATGGGATGGGCCGAGGAGACCGGGCTGATATGAGAATGGTGGTCAAAATTGCAGGCGCGCTGCTGGAGAGCGAAGAGACGGTGCAGACGCTTGCGCAGCAAGTCGTGAAATTGGCGCAGGCCGGGCACGAGTTGCTCGTGATTCACGGCGGCGGAAAAATTTTCACCGCGACTTTGAAGCGCATGGGCATCGAGAGCAAATTTGTCGGCGGACTGCGCGTCACGGATCGCGAAACTCGCGACGTCGCCGCCATGGTTTTCGGCGGATTGCTCAACAAGCGTCTTTCGGGCGCGATTTCGCTCGCGGGACAGCGCGCCATCGGCATTTCGGCGGCAGACGGTGCATGCTTCCGCGCCGAGCCAATGAGCCACAACGAAGCCGTTGGTGGCCTCGGGTTTGTCGGCTATCTCACCGCTGTAGATGTCGAATTTCTGGAATCGCTCTGGCGCGAGAATCTGATCCCCGTGGCATCGTGCCTCGGACTTGGATCGGATGGCGAGCTTTACAACATCAATGCCGATCACATGGCCGCCGCTTGCGCGGAATATTGCCACGCGGACCGCTTGATTTTCTTGACAGACGTCGCGGGCGTTCTGGATGACGGCAAAGTATTGAAGGCGGTAAGCGGCGCAGATGTCGAAGAATTGATTCGTCAAAATAAAATTTCCGGCGGAATGATTCTGAAGCTCGAAGCCTCCAAGCGCGCGCTGGCCGGCGGCGTCCGGGAAGTGCGCATCGTCGGCGGCACTCGCCCCGGCGCTTTGATCAGTGCGGCGAATGGAGCGAAGGGACCCGGGACGCGAGTGGTGCCGATGTATGCCGCCGATGAACACAAGGTGGCATCGCTATGAAGCGCAAAGCGGCCGGCAAGAACATGACGACAGCGTTGCGCGACGAAGCTCGCTATTTGATGAACACCTACCGCCGGCCGGCGGCTGTGTTCGTTCACGGAAAGGGCTGCTACCTCTACGACGAACGCGGCCGCAAGTATCTCGATTTTCTCGGCGGGATCGCTGTCAATGCGCTCGGCTATTCGCATCCGCGAATTGTCAAGACGATCCGGTGCGAGGCGGCACGCGCAATTCATCTTTCGAATCTCTTTCACAATCCTTATCAAGGACCCCTCGCACGCAAATTGGCGGAATGGTCGGGACTCGATCGCGTTTTTTTCACCAATAGCGGGACGGAAGCGATCGAAGGCGCGCTGAAGATCGCACGAGCCCACGCGAAAGCGCGCGCGAAAAACGGACGAGCGGCGGCAACGCGCGTACTTGCTCTGACGAATTCGTTTCACGGCCGCACTTTTGGCTCTCTGGCGATTACGTACCCCGCAAAATACCGCGAGCCTTTTGCGCCGCTGATGCCCGGCGCTGATTTCGTGCGTTTCAATGACGTGGCCGACCTCGAAGCGAAATTTGATCCCGGCGTCTGCGCCATCGTGCTCGAAACGATTCAAGGCGAAGGCGGAATTTATCCGGTCAGCGAGGCCTTCTGGAATCGCGCCCGCGAATTGGCGAGCGCGAATCATGCCGCGTTGATTGCCGACGAAATTCAGTGCGGGCTCGGCCGCACCGGCCGCGCGTTCGCCTATCAGAAATTCGCGAGCTTGCCGGACATCGTCACCGTCGCCAAGCCGCTAGCGGCGGGGTTACCGCTCGGCGCGGTGCTCGCCAACGAGGAGTTTGCCAGCGCGCTTGTGCCGGGAATGCATGGGACGACGTTTGGTGGCGGGCCGCTGATTTGCGCGACGGCGCTTGAGGCCCTGGAAATCATCGAAGACGAAAAGCTGATGAAGAATGTGCGCGAGCGTGGCCAAGAAATTCGAGCAGCGCTTGAAAAGATGGCGCTCGATTTCGATTTCATCCGCGAAGTGCGCGGCGAAGGATTGATCATCGGGCTCGATCTAAGCGTCGAGGGCGCCCCATTCGTCGAAGAGGCGCTCAAACGCGGGCTGGTGATCAACTGCACCCACGAGCACATCCTGCGTTTCCTGCCTCCATTCGTTGTGCGGCCCGCGCAGGTAAAGGAATTCGTGACCAGGTTGAAGTTGGTCTTTGCGAAAACGCCTCGGCCGAAATCAATCGAAGCAAAAGATAGCGCGAACGCAGATACGAGCACGGTGAAGACCTCGCGCGCAACAGCCGCAGTAGCGGCTCCGTTGCAAACCGAACTTCCGCTCGAGACGAGGTAGGAGAACACCCAATGGCAACCACAACAGCAAGCACCACCACAATTCCTCTACAGACCGATCTGCTCACCGGCATGGAATGGAGCGCGCCGCAAGTGCGCGAACTGCTCCATCTCGCCGCCGATGTGAAGGCGCGCCCCGACCGTTACCGCGGCGCGCTGGCAGGCCGCTTTCTCGCTCTAATTTTCGAAAAGCCGTCGCTGCGAACGCGCGTGACTTTCGAAGTGGGAATCGCGAGCCTCGGCGGCTCCGCCACTTTCCTCGATCACACGCTCTCGCATCTCGGCGAGCGCGAATCGGTCGCCGATGTGGCGCACAGTCTGGAACGCTGGACGCACGGAATCGTCGCGCGACTTTTTCATCAAACAGCACTAGAAGAATTGGCGCAGAACGCGCGCATCCCGGTGATCAACGCGCTCACCGATCGTTATCATCCCTGCCAGGCGTTTGCGGATTTCTTCACTCTCGAAGAACACTTCGGCGGCCTGCGAGGATTGAAAGTGGCCTACGTAGGTGACGGAAATAATGTCTGTCATTCCTTGCTCAGCGTCGGCGCGCGGCTGGGCGCGAATGTCCGGGTAGCTTCGCCCGTGGGCTATGAGCCCGATTCAGCGGTAGTGAGCGACGCGCGGCGAGCGGCCCGCGACACGCGTGGCAAAGTCGAACTGTTCGAATCCCCGAACGACGCCGTTACCGGCGCGCAAGTGATTTACACCGATGTGTGGACGAGCATGGGCCAGGAAGCCGAATCGGCCAAGCGAGCCGAAGCATTCGCAGCGTGTCAAGTGAATGAAGAAATGTTCTCGCTCGCGGCGCCCGACGCTGTCTTTCTCCACTGCCTTCCGGCGCATCGCGGCATGGAAGTCACCGAAGCAATCATGGACTCGCCGCGATCGATCGTCTTCGATCAAGCCGAAAATCGCCTGCACATGCAGAAAGCGATTCTGCTGACGCTGCTCAGCTAAAAGAGGAACTGGATGCCGACGAAACCCATCAGCGAAAAGACAAAACGAAAAGCAGCCGGGAAGAATGGTCATGCAGCGGCGCAGTCCGCCAACGGACACGCGACCCCGGCGAACAAGGCCGAACCGGTAGTTAGTAGCATGGCCGCGCCGCGCGCCCTCGCGAATCCCAAGAAAGTCGTACTCGCGTATTCGGGTGGCCTCGACACATCGATCATCGTCGTATGGCTGAAAGAAATGTATGGATGCGAAGTAATCGCCATGGTCGGCGATCTGGGACAGCGCGAAGATATTGATGCCGCACGGCGCAAGGCGCTCGCAACCGGCGCCAGCACGGCTTACGTTGAAGATCTCCGCGAGGAATTCGTCACCGGATTTATTTGGCCCACGCTGCGAGCCGGCGCTGTTTACGAGCATAAATATTTGCTGGGCACTTCGTTCGCACGGCCGTTGCTGGCGCAGCGCCAGGTCGCGATTGCCCGCAAAGCGGGCGCGGATGCCGTCGCACATGGCTGCACCGGCAAAGGCAACGATCAAGTGCGCTTCGAGCTGGCCTGCAAGGCGCTCGCGCCCGAGCTTCGAATTATTGCTCCGTGGCGCGAATGGTCGATTTCCTCGCGCGAAGATGCCATCGCTTACGCCAACGCGCATCACATTCCCGTCGAGCAGACCAAAAAGAATATCTACAGCCGCGATCGCAATATTTGGCACTTGAGCCACGAAGGCGGCTGCCTCGAAGATCCCGCGAATGCGCCCGATGAGGCCATGTGGCAATGGATCGTTTCCCCGGAAAATGCGCCGGATAAACCCGCGCGCGTCGAAATCGGATTTGAAGAAGGCTTGCCGGTATCAGTCGATGGGCGGAAGTTGAAGCCCATAGCGCTCCTGGAAGAACTGAATGAGCTGGCCGCGGCGCATGGCGTAGGCCGCACAGATATCGTCGAGAATCGTCTAGTGGGAATTAAATCGCGCGGCGCATATGAAACGCCGGGCGGGACATTGCTCGTGGCCGCACATCGCGAACTGGAAACGCTCGCGCTCGATCGAGAAACTGCCCACTACTCGCAGATTCTCTCATTGCGCTACGCAGAGATGGTTTATTACGGCATGTGGTTCACGCCGCTCCGAGAAGCGCTCGATGCATTCTTCGCCAGCGCGCAACGCCGCGTCACCGGCACGATTGGCCTCGAACTTTACAAAGGCAACGTGACGGTCATCAGTCGCACGTCTCCAAATTCGCTCTATCGCACAAACCTGGCAAGTTTCAGCATGACTGGCTACAACCCGAAAGACGCCGAGGGTTTCATCAATCTGTTTGCGCTGCCGATCACGGTGCCGGAAGAATCAGCACACCGCGAAGAGGGAGTGAAGCGGCGTTGAGCGAGCCGAAGAACCACAAAATGTGGGGCGGCCGATTTGAGCGCGCACCCGACGCGAACTTCTACGAGTTCGAGCGCTCCTGGCGCTTCGATCGTCGCTTGCTGCCTTACGAACTCGCGCTCGATCGAGCGTGGGCGCGAGGCTTGCAGACAGCCCGGCTGCTGACCGTGGACGAGTGCGCGCAAATTCTAAAAGCGCTCGATGCGATCGAAAATCGCGCGCGCACCGATCAGAACTGGCTCGATCAATCGAATGCCGAGGACGTGCATCATTTTGTGGAAGTGGCACTCATCGCGGCGCTTGGGCCCACCGGCGCCAAGCTGCACACCGGACGCAGCCGCAATGAAATGGTAGCCACGGAATTTCGCATGTTCGTCAAGGAAGCGGCGCGCGCGATGTCCGACGCGCTGGCGGGAATGATCGAATCGTTTGCGATCCAGGCAGAAAATCATCTGCAAATTCCCATGCCCGGCATGACGCACATGCAGCACGCGCAACCGATTCTACTTTCGCATTGGCTCCTGGCGCACGCTGAGGCGTTTTTGCGCGATGCCGAGCGCGTGCAACTCGCCGCGGCACGCGCAGATGTTTGCCCATTGGGCTCGGGCGCGCTGGCGGGCAGCGCTTTTCCACTCGATCGGGCAGCGATGGCGCGCGAGCTCGGATTTGCGGCCGTCAGCGCGAACAGCCTCGATGCGGTCAGCGACCGGGATTTTGCCCTGGAGTATCTTTTCGCACTCACCGTTATCGCCACTCATCTCTCGCGGTTAAGCGAAGACTTGATCTTGTACGCGTCCGCCGAGTTTGGCTTTGCAATTCTGCCAGATGAATTCTCGACCGGCAGCAGCTTGATGCCCCAGAAAAAGAATCCGGATGCCTGGGAATTGATTCGCGGGAAGAGCGGGCGGATTTTCGGCGCGCTGACATCGCTGCTGGTAACCATGAAGGGCCTGCCATCCAGCTATCAGCGCGATTTGCAGGAAGACAAGGAGCCGGTCTTTGCGGCGCACGATGATGCCCACGCGATGGTACGCATCGCGGCTGCCGCGCTTCTCGCCACGAAGTTCAACGAAGCGAAACTGCGCGCCGCGGCATCGAGCCCCGGTCTTCTAGCTACCGAAGCTGCCGACTATCTGGTTGCGCGCGGAATTCCCTTCCGCGAAGCGCACGAAATCGTGGGCCACGTAATTCGCGAAGCCGAAAAGCGATCGCAATCGATTACCGAACTACCGCTGGAAGTTTTGCGGCAACAGTCCGCCACATTCGACGCCGATTATTTTTCGGCAGTCACGCTCGAGGCGGCAATACTCAGAAAAAGCGTGCCGGGCGGAACGTCGGTGGAGTCGGTGCGTGCGGCTCTCGAAAAATTGCAGGAGCGCCTGGGCTCGCGGGTGGCCGCGCGATGAGAGTCCGACGCGCACGCCCCGCCGACATCCCGGAAATTCGCGCGCTCATCGCCCACTATGCCGGCGAAGGTATTTTGCTTCCGCGCGACGAGCACGATATTCGCAGGCATCTCGACTTTTTCCTGGTAGCCGCCGATCGCTCCGGAGTGGCAGGCTGCGTTTCGCTGGAAGTCTATCATCCGGCCCTGGCCGAGATTCGCTCGCTGGCCGTGACGCCGGCAAAAGTCGGACGCGGGCTCGGCGCGCGGCTCGTGAAAACAGCCCTCGAGCGCGCAGAACGGCGGCGAATCGCCCGCGTCTTCGCGCTCACCAGCTCACCCGACTTCTTCGTGCGCCTGGGATTCGAGCCCTCGACGCGCCATTCCCTACATGAGAAGATCGACCGCGATTGCATTCACTGCTCGAAAGCGCGAACCTGCCAACTCACGGCGCTGGTCGCAAATCTTTCCGCAGCGAATGCCGCGTTTCACATTCTCGATGAAAGCGTCGAGCCAGTACCCGTCGAATGAAATCGAATCCTACTGATCGCGACCTTCCCAAGGGATTCTCGTTTTCGGCGCGCGCCTGCGGGCTCAAAAAGTCGGGACTCGATCTCGGTCTAATCGTCAGCGATTCTCTGGCGGCAACCGCGGCTGTATTCACCCAAAATCTAATCCAAGCCGCGCCGGTGGTTCTTTCGCGCGCTAATCTTCGGCAGAGCCGCGGTCGCATGCGCGGCATGATAGTAAATTCAGGAAACGCGAATTGTGCCACGGGAGAAGCGGGCATGGCAGCGTCACGCGCCACCGCAGCCGCGGCGGCCCGCGCGCTGAGCTGCGCGCCCGACGAAATCTTTGTCTGCTCGACCGGCGTTATCGGGCTTCCCATGCGCACCGAGAAGATCTTGCGCGCCGTCCCCGATTTGGCCGCCACAAGATCCCGCGCGCAAAATTCCTTCCGCTCCTTCACTCGCGCGATAATCACCACCGACACCCGCCCGAAGTGGGCCGCCGAGAAAATTCGCATTCGCGGCAAGGAAGTCCGCCTGCTCGGCTGCGCAAAGGGCGCCGGCATGATTCAGCCGAACATGGCTACCATGCTCGCCTTTATTGTCACTGATGCGGCCATCGAGCCGGCACTTTTGAATCAAGCGCTTCGCCGCGTGGTCACAAACACGTTTAACGCAATCACGGTCGACGGCGACACTTCAACCAACGACACGCTCGCAGTCTTCGCCAATGGCGCCTCGGACACACCAAGGCTGCGGCGCGACGGCGCAGATTTCCGTCGATTCGGCGCGGCCCTGGAAACGATTTGCGCAAAGCTGGCCCTGGCGATTGTGGCCGATGGCGAAGGCGCGAAGCGCGTGATCGAGATAGAAGTCCGCGGAGCGAGAACCGAATCTGGCGCCGAAGCAATCGCGCGAACGATCGCGAATTCTCCGCTGGTAAAAACGGCTCTAGCCGGCGGCGATCCAAATTGGGGACGGATCCTCGCGGCAGCAGGCCGCGCGGGCATCAAGTTCAACCCTACGCAAGTGGAGATTCAAATCGCAGGCATGGCGCTCTGCCGCCACGGAATTGAAGTTCCCTTCAACGAGCGCGTAGCCCACCGGCGCATGCTGGCAAAGTTTGTTCCGATTCGAGTGGATCTGCGAGGCGGGAGTGCGTCGGCGCGAATTTGGACCTGCGATTTCACCGGCGAATATGTGCGGATAAATGCGAGCTATCGCACCTAGCGCAAAATCGTAATCTGACGATTCCGAACGTAGGGCCCGCGCTTTATGCCGGGCCTCTTCGTGTAAAGACAAACTCGAAGGCGCAATTCCGGCACACCGCAACTGCACTTTACCTAGATTTGAGTGCGCGGAAGTGATCGCCTCGGATTTCGTCGTGCGTAAGAGGCCCGGCTGAAGACCGGGCCCTACGGGGTTCACTTCGATTATGCTGCTTCGGAACTTCCTTCGCCCGCCAGCGCTCCGGCGTTTTGCACCATTTGTCCGCACGACGCAAGATACGCACGAAGCTCGATTCGCGCCCGGCGCAGCCGCGTTTTCACCGTGCTCACAGTAAGCCCAAGAGTCTTAGCAGTCTCCGAAGTCGAAAGCTCCTCGACCGTGCGCAGCACGAAAACATCTCGATAGAGCGGGCGAAGCGCCGCGATCGCAGCATTCAACGCACCGCGCAGCTGCCGGCGCGTGAAACTTACTTCCGGATCTTCGATCGGCCGGCGCAGTTTCACCAAAGCGTCGCCCTCGATAGCCGTTTCGGCGATTTCATCGAGCGGTACGCGGCGGCTATCATTGCGTTTGCGCAAATTCATCAAACCTTCATTGATGGCGATACGCGAAATCCAAGTAGTAAAGCGCGAGCGCCCTTCGAATTGATCGAGGTGGCGGTAAGCCTTCAGGAAAGTTTCCTGACGTGCGTCTTCCGCGTCCTGGTGATTTCGCGTGATTCGCAGCGCTAGGCGATAGACCCGCTGATTGCAATGCTTCACCAAGCTGTCGAAATTCGCGTCTTGCGATTCGGTGGCAACCGTCGCAACTACCGGCGCCGCCGCATGCGCGATGTGACGCGCTCTAGCCGGCGCGCCGGACATCGAGGCACGCCGAACTTTCGTACTTCTCAGATTCGACCAGCACGTGGCTGCTTGACTCACGTTTCACCTCGATCCCGGCTCCCCTGCTGGTGCGTTTGCGCACACGCGGGGTGCTCGGTTCAAATTTAAATTGGCGTGATTTCCTTCAGTAATCTGGGACGAAGAGACGGGAGCAACGTTCCGCATACTACTGTACTATTCGCCCAGCACTTAATCTGTTCAAAACAAGACACCTTGCAACTCCTCCTAGGAACGTCCGGCGCCGCGATTTTTTTCGGCGCGCCCCGAACTCACGACTTCCTCACGCGATCCCGCTGCTTCCGTGACACTCGCGGTCGAATCGGTTTCATCGGCGAGATGGAGGTTTTTCGCGAATTCATCGGCCTGCTTCAGCGCTTCTTCCTTCACGATGCCGTAGCGTTCCTGAATTTTGCCGATGAGCTGATCGCGGCGCCCGCGAATCACTTCGACATCACTATCGGTTAGCTTGCCCCACTTCTCTTTCACCTTGCCGGCGGCTTGCTTCCACTTGCCTTCTACTTGATCCCAGTTCATTAGTGCCTCCCTGTTTCGGTCACCAGCCGGGTCGAGCGTTGCGCCGACTGGGACCCACCCGGCCCGTTTCGAGCCCTATGAAACACCAAGACGCTTTTGCGGGTAATACCCGGAAATCCCTATGGCTAAACGAATTACTCGGTAGGACTCCCGACCCGAGCAGGCCCCAATGGACACAGACCCGCAAAATCCCGGCGGTGCCGGGAACTGTACGAAAGTCCGAGAGAATAGGGCGCGCGGTCCGCTGAGTTTGAGGTTGTGTTGGCCGAAATCAGAGCCAACGCCAAAGTCAATAGCGAAACCGACGATCCTCAGGTCTGAAGACCCGAGCTACATTTGCTTTAGTTAGGCTTCGATTATGTGGTTTCTGATCGCGTAGCGTACCAGCTCGCTCACGGAGTGGCACTCGAGCCGTCGCATTACATTGGCGCGGTGCGTCTCCGCCGTTTTCACGCTGATGCCCAGCGCTACGGCCACTTCTTTGCTGCTCTTCCCTTCGGCCAGCAGTTGCACAATTTCCCGCTGGCGTGGGGTCAAGCGGCCACGCCGCGTGTCTACTTCGGAGGGCTCGAAATCGCGCTTCAGATAGCCGTCGAGAACCACCTGGGCGACTTTCGAGGTGAAGAAAGTTTTGTCGCGCCGCAACGCTTCGAGCGCGCTGACTAGATCCCGCCCCGCGTCGGTCTTTAGAAGATAGCCGCGAGCACCCGCATCCAGCACGTCGCGAATAATCGGATCGGATTCGTGCATCGTCAGCACGAGAACTTTGGTTTCCGGATGATCCTTTACAATCTGGCGGGTCGCCTCGAGCCCATTCATCGAGGGCATGCTGATATCCATTACCGTAACGTCGGGCTTCAGCTCACGCGTTTTTTCCACCGCTTCCCTGCCATCGGCGGCCTCTGCCGCAATTTCCCAGCCGGGGTGTTCCTTGATCAATGAACAAAGACCTCTGCGAACGATTTCGTGATCATCTGCGACTACCACGCGCATCGATCCCATCATTTGCCTCCAAAGTTTTGATTAACCTGAAAATCTGACCACTCGTCGGGGGTAAATCGCCTGTAGATAATTGACCTGACACTATTTGGCTGGGGAGGCTCTCTTCGTTCATACACGCAGTACAGAGTGCACCCAGCGCGCCAGTCCAGGGGCGAGTTGTCAATTTGCGCGCAACTTATTGATAATACTTCCTTTATTCACACAAGCCCTCGCGCTCGGCCCCCGCTCGCTGCCCTATTATCACTGAAATTTTTACACGATACCGCGTATCCCTGTAAGGGTTACGCAGTATGGAGCTTTGGCCACGCGGCGCGTAAAACGGACGAGTTACAAGCGGCCGATGTTCGCAACGGAGGGAATAAAACCCGGAGGCGAACGAAGGTCGGCTGGAAACTAAATTTCCGATCGAGGAGGCACTATGCTGCGCTGGGCTCTCGGTTTCTTTCTGGTAGCGATCTTGGCGGCCGTCCTGGGCTTCGGCGGCATTGCAGTAGCCGCGGCCGGAATCGCACGCATCCTGTTCTTCCTGTTCCTGGTCCTCTTTCTCGTGGCGCTAGTCGGCGGCCTGATGCGTAGGGCCTGACCGCACGAAGCGCAAAGGAGCGTCTGATGGGCGCGAAAACCGTAATCGGAATCGTCTTGATCATCATCGGGATAGTCTCGCTAGGCTATCAAGGCTTCACCTACACCACCCGCAAGAAGGTGGTAGACATAGGCCCCATCGAAGCCACGAAGAAGGAACACCACACGGTCCCGTTGCCCCCAATCCTAGGCGTAATCGCCCTAGCCGGAGGGGTAGTAGTGCTGGCAACAGGCCGCAGCGGCGAATGACTTTGACGTGGTAGGGGAGGGTGCTTTCCTGCCCGCCAGCAGTGTGGCGGAAGCCCTCCCGCATTTCGGCCCCGATTTCAGGTCCAACGGAGGAGAGAAATGAAGACGAATACATTGTTTGCGATCTTGTCCGCAATGGTGCTGCTGGCGATGCCGGCAATCGCCAGAAGCGGTGACAGCACCAAAGATGAAGACGACCGCCTGCTAAATTCCGGCAAAGTAATGCACGAAATCCTAAATGTCCCAGACGATATCCCGCAGGACTTGTTGGACAAAGCCCGCTGCGTAGTAGTGATGCCGTCGGTACTGAAAGCGGCATTCGTGGTAGGCGGCACCTACGGCCGCGGCGCAATGGTCTGCCGCACCGGCAAAGACTACCGCGGCCCGTGGGGCGCTCCCTCGATGTTTGCGATGGAAGGCGGCAGCTTCGGATTCCAAATCGGCGTAGACGCCACGGACTTCGTATTCCTAGTGATGGATAACCGCGGAGCCGACAGCCTAATCCACTCCAAAGTAAAGCTAGGCGCAGATGCCACCGCAGCCGCGGGACCAAAAGGCCGCGAAGCCGAAGCTGACACCGACGTAACAATGCGCGCCGAGATCCTAACCTACTCGCGTGCCCGCGGCGTATTCGCCGGCGTCTCGCTGGAAGGCTCCACGCTACGTCCAGACAATGACGGAAACAAACATCTCTACGGTGAAAAGGTAGACGCAGAAACAATCATCACCGAGAGAAGCGTCCACGCCCCCGAAGCAGCAACGGGCCTGATCTCAACGCTGCAAAAGGCCTCGCCGCAACGGAAATCGTAAGCAAGGTTTTTCCCCGAAGTAAGAGGCAGGCAAAAGGCAGGCGCCGACTCGTGACCGGCGCCTGTTTTTTTTGCCCTTTTCTTCGTAGGGGAGGGTGCTTTCCTGTCCGCCAGCAGTGTGGCAGAAGCCCTCCCGCATTTCGGCCCCGCCATTTCCACCCGTGATCGCCCGTCCTGGGGCGATCACAATTCGTCCCCGTAGGGCCCGCGCTTCATGCCGGGCCTCTTCACGCAAGATCGCGCCACAACCCGAAACGCGCCCCTTAAGGCGATCCCGCATTAATCCTGCGCATAACCACCGGCAGCAAATCCTTCGCAGTCTTATCCCAAAACTTCCACTCATGCGCCCCCGGCGCCTGGTGAAATTCGTACCGGGCGTGCTCCTCGAGAAGCTGCGCCGCGAATTGCTGGTTAAGCGGCAAGAACGGGTCGCTCTCGCCGCAGGCCAAATAAATATACGGAAGGCGCGAGACATCGGCGTGCTTCAACAGGTTGAAAATATCGTTCTCCGTGCGCGTCGCGCTTCCTGCAGGCCCGAATACCTGCAATAAATTAGCCTGAAAATCGGGCTGCCGCGGACCTAAATCCGTCGGCGCGTTGATCGCCCCGCTGATGCTACCGGCGAAAACAAACAGTTCCGGATGCTTCAACGCAAAATTCAAGGTACCGTACCCGCCCATCGAGACACCAGCCATAGCCCGGCTCTCGCGCACCGCCAGCGTACGGTAATTTCCATCCACCTGCTGGATCAAATCCTTCACGATGTAATCTTCATAGCGGTTTTGCGCAACAGTCGCAGAATTCACGTACCAACTATCCCCGGCATCCGGCATCACGATGATCAGATCGAGGCCCTGCGCGTAATGCCGCAACCGCGATTGCGTATCCCAATCGGTGAACTTCCCGTAGATGCCATGAAGCAGGTAGAGCACCGGAAATCGGCGATTGACCTCCGCGTAATTGTGCGGCAGAAAGATTCGGTAATGCATCTCGCGGCCAAGCGAGACGCTGTGAAATGTTTCGTTTTTAACGGTCAAAGCCCCGCGCGATGGCGCCATTCCGAACATCCCAGCCTGCTTCGCATTCGGCGAGAAACGAAACGCCTCACTCGCGACCAGCGGACAAAGAAATAGCCCGCATGCAGCAGTCAGCTTCCACAGTCGCTTGGTTCGGCTCATCGTGTGCAGTCTGAAGAATCTCGAGACGCGTTGCGAAGGCCGGCAGCGGACGCGGCGCTACGCCGAAGCATGCGCCGCCTTTGCATGCTTACGACGGCAGGCATGCGCGATTTCAAGAACGGCGGCGATTACGCGATCGGCCTGCTCGTGCGTCAGATCCGGATAAATCGGCAGCGAAATACAGCGGTGATATTGCTCCTCAGCGCGCGGAAAATCCCCGGGCTTATACCCGAACTGCCGGTGATAGTACGAATGCAAATGCAGCGGCTTGAAATGCACGCTGCAACCAATGCCCTTCTCGCGGAGTTGCTGCATGAAATGATTTCGGTCGATCGCAAGCTGCTCGAGCCGCAGTCGCAAAATGTAAAGATGCCACGAGCTGCGCGTATCCGGCGCCTCCAGCGGAATCTCCAGCGCGGCATCGGGTTCGAACGCGTGCGAGTACCGCGCAGCGATTTTCCGGCGCGCCTCGCACATGGCATCAGACTTCGCCAGCTGCGCCGTTCCGATCGCCGCCAGCAAATCGCTGAGATTGTATTTAAATCCCGCTTCCTTCACGTCGTAATCAGCCGACTCGCCCGATTGGTGCCGCTTCCAGGCGTCTCGTCCAATCCCGTGCAGACGCATCACGCGCATGCGCTCGGCGGCAATGCCATTGCGAGTCGTGACCATCCCGCCTTCGCCGGTAGTCAGCGTCTTGGTGGCATAAAAGCTGAAGCAGGTAAATTCGCTGATCGCCCCGACGCGCCGCGCCTTATAAATCGACGGAAGCGCATGGGCGGCATCTTCGATCACGTGCAGATTGTGGCGGCACGCGATTTCGCGAATCGCGTCCATCTCGCACGGCTGCCCGCCCAGATGCACGGGAATCACCGCCCGAGTTTTCGCCGTAATTCGCCGCGAGAAATCCTCAGGATCGAGATTCATCGTCAGCGGATCGATATCGGCAAGCACCGGCCGCGCGCCGGTATACCCGATCGCTTCCGCAGTAGCCGTGAAAGTTGTCGTCGGCGCGATCACTTCATCGCCCGCGCGCACTCCCGCCGCAACCAGCGCCAAATGCAGCGCCGCAGTCCCCGAACACACTGCCACGGAGTGCCGCGCGCCCACATAATCCGAAAAGTCATTCTCGAAGCGCGCCGTTTCCGAACCCATGGTCAGCCACCCGCTGCGAATCACCTCAGTGACCGCGCGCACTTCTTCTTCCCCAACGGACGCGCGATGAAACGGAATGGCTCCGCCGTGCGAATCGTTTTTCATGGTTTGCAAATCCATCCCAGGTAGTGCGTCGAAAATATCCGGCATTTTGCGAACGCCGAATAAAGCAACGGCAGCGGCGCGATCGCGCGGCCCAGCGGCGCCGCTACAGTGATCCGCGACAGCTCAATTTCGCAGCCAGCGAACAGACGCGCAAGTTCAGCCTTCCCCACCCCGCGCACATCTGAATTCGCTGGATTGTTCACGAAGAAGTCGTACCACACCACGAAGCCGCCACGCCGAAGAACGCGCAGCATTTCCGTAGCAACCGCGGCGCGCAGGCCCTCCGCAAGAATCGAGCTAAAAACATTCATGCACAAAACGATATCGACGCTTCGATGTTCCAGCGGAATTTGGCCGGCGCTGCCGCGATAAAATCGCACGGCAGACGGACTCGATTGGCGCGCCACAGCGATGCGCTCAGGCAAAAGATCAATCCCGGCGAGATTTTCAGGCGATGCGCCCCACTGAGTAAAACGGCGAAGCCAACGGCCGTCGCCACAACCGACATCGAGGACCCGCTGAGTGGCTAGTGACAAAGAGCTTTTCGTGGCCAAAAGCTGAAGGATGCGCTTCTCAAGCTCCTGCTGAAAAATTGCCGCCCGGGGATTCGTATCCGCATAACGATCGGGCGAAACTTCGCGCCCGCGACGGTCGTAGACCGCGCGAATGCGCGCCAGTTCCTCCTGAAATTCACTGGTGGGCGAGAGCGAAATTTCCGCTGCGTGTTCCGTGGTCGGCGACATGCTTCGCTATTCGAGCGCGATGCGCCGACGGCAAACCCGGCAATAGCTCGCGCAATCTCCGCGCGAAACTATAGCGCAGATTGCGTTCATTCAGCACTTTGCGGAAATTTTTTTTACCGTTCCTTAATGTCTGGGCCCGCGTCAGCGATGCTGCCTTTGGCCAAATCAGTCTTGACTTCAAATTTCTGCTTCGGCAGCAGCTTCACGTCCGTTTCGAAAGTCTGGTAACCGGGCAGAGTGATCTTGATCTTGTGCGTTCCGGGGCTAACGAGCATGGCGCGCCCAGTCCCCCCGAATTCGCTCACGTGACCGACAAAGACATCGTCCACAAAAACCGCCGCACGTTCAGGCGTAACCGCCAGCTTGATCTCGGAAGTCACCGCCGAGTATTTCACCCGCGGATCGCGTTCCATCTTCACGTGCACGGTATAAAGCTGCCCCGGCTCGATCGTGATTTTCTGATCGGAATTTTCGTACCCCGATTGCCGCACCGAAATCTGGTGCTCGCCGGGCATGAGCAGCACTTTCTTGTCGCCCTTCAACTCGGAAACAAATCCCAAGTATTGCCCGTCGATCCAAACGCCCGACGTCTTGTCAATCTTCGATGTCCCATCAAAGCGCACTTCTCCCAGGACATTATTCTGCTGCGCGCGCACCGGCACTGCCAGAATCACAAGGAAAAATACTGCAACAAGGGCCGCGAGAACCGAACGCATTGCGTTCGACATACCAATCCTCCTGCGGCTGGGGCCAATTCAGTATTGCACAGATTCGCCACGACAAAACCTGAAAAACACCCGGAAAACACTGTATGTTTCCGAAACAAATCTTCCCGCGCCGCCACCGCGACGCACCAGCGTCGTCCGAACGTAGGGCCCGTGCTTTACGCCGGGCCTCTTCGTGCAAGATTGCCAATCGAAGCGAAATGCCCAATCACGCACGACTCCGGCCCCAAGACCCGTTATCGAAGCAAAGTAGGATAAAGCCGCGCAGCAACCGCAGAAAGCACGATAAAAATCAAAATCATAATCCCGAAATCGCTAGCAAACCCATGCACGCTCTCACCTCCCACAATCATCTGCCCCCGCAAAGCATCCACCAAATAAGTCAGCGGATTCACCAACGCCACCACTTTCAACCAACCAGGCATGATCGCAATGGGATAAATGGCGTTGCTAGCGAAAAAAAGTGGCATCGTAAGCACCTGCCCAATGCCCATAAACCGCTCGCGCGATTTCACAATGCAGGCAATGATCAGCGAAAACGTAGAGAAAATTGCCGACCCGAGCGCCACACCCGCCAACACCGCGAAAATGTGCACCGGCTGCCAGCGAATGGCGATCCCCAAAGCAGCCGCAATTAAATAAATGATCACCGCTTGCACCACGCCGCGAAATCCCGCCGACACCGCCTTGCCCAACACCAGCGAGATTCGTTTCGCCGGGCTTACCAGTAATTTGTGCACAATTCCCAGATCGCGTTCCCAAATCACGGCGATGCCGTAGAAAATCGCCGCGAAGAGCACGCTCTGCGCCAAAATTCCCGGCGTCATGAACGCCAAATAGGAAATATTGCCAGTCGGAATTCCCCGCACGCGGCTGAACACTTGCCCGAATACCACCAACCACAAAACCGGCTGAATCGCCCGAGTAAAAAGCTCAGTGGGATCGCGAAACAGTTTGCGCAATTCCACATTCGCGATAGCAAATGTCTCGCGCCAAACCTGCGCCACCGCATTCGGCTCAACCCAAGCGGCTGGCTGTGGTGCGAGTCTGGCGGATGTCACGATAGCTCCCTCCTTCCTGAATCGACCCCCCGCTAAAACGCGCGAACACATCGTCCAGCGTAGCTGCGGGGCCAAGCCCAGCTTTTAATTCCGCAGGCTGACCCAGCGCGGCGATTTGCCCCCGGTGCATAAGCGCGAGTTCGTCGCAAAGTTCATCGGCCTCGTCCATGTCGTGGGTGGTAATCAAAATCGTAATGCCGTAATTCTGACGCAGTTCGCGCAACCGATCCCACACGGTATGCCGCGCCACGGGATCGAGTCCAATCGTCGGCTCATCAAGAAACAAAACCATCGGCCGGTGCAACATCGCCTGCGCCAGCTCAAGTCTGCGAATCATCCCGCCAGAGTAAGTTTTCACCAAACGGCGGCCGAACTCAGTCAGCCCCATAAACTCAAGCGCGTCGGCAATTCGCGGCTGCCGCTCCGCGCGCGGAATCGCGTAAAGCTTCGCCGAAAGCATCAAATTTTCTTCGCCAGTAAGCGCCCCATCGGCCGAAAGCATTTGCGGGACGTAGCCAATGCTACTGCGCACACGCGCCGGCGCGGCGACGATATCGAAGCCCGCCACTTTCGCGCTGCCCGAAGTCGGATCAAGCAACGTAGTTAGCATCTTGATGGTAGTGCTTTTGCCCGCGCCATTTGGCCCAAGCAAGCCGAATATCTGCCCGTACGGAACGCGGCAATTCAGATGATCGACGGCCAAAAGATCGCCGAACGCTTTCGTCAGCGCGTCGGTCTCGATGGCGAACTCTGCACGTTCGATCAAACTATCGGTTTTCGCGGCGGCCATCATCCAGAGGTCAGAGCTTTCATCAACAATTAGAATCTCACATCCGCCCCAAAGCAATCAAAGCAACCCAGCGCACAAGGTTCGTCCGAACGTAAGGCCGGAAAGCCACTCGCCACCGCTGTGTTACATTGATCCGCGTCCGCCAACCCGATGACAACCTCTCCAATCAAAGCAACTCCGCTTCCACACGCGCGTCCCACCAACGTCCGCTGGCGGATTCTCGCAGCTGTCATGTTTATGACGTTCCTCACGTATCTCGACCGCCTGAATCTAAGCATCGCGGGCCAATCCATTCAAAACGAAATGGGATTCAGCACGCAAACAATGGGCTGGCTGCTCAGCGCCTTCCTGCTCGGCTACGCGTCGCTGCAAATTCCCGGCGGATGGCTGGCAGACCGCTTCGGCGCGCGCGAGGTCCTTTTCGCGGCGGTGCTCTGGTGGTCCGCATTCACGATGCTCACGGCGATCGCGCCAAGTTTGCCCCTAGCGCGCTGGTTCACAGTGGCATGGTCGTTCGCGATCGTGAGATTTCTTGTCGGTGTCGGCGAAGCAAGCAGCCAACCCAGCATCAATAAAATCGTCGCCGCATGGAGCGGCAGCGGCCAGCGCGGATTCGGCACCAGCTTCAGCATCGCCGGAATTGGCCTAAGCGGCGCAGCCACACCAGTGCTAATCGCCTGGATCATGCAGCGCTGGGGCTGGCGATCATCGTTCTATGTGGCAGGCGCGGCGGGCATCGCAACGGCAATTGTCTGGAGATTTTATGTGACAAATCGCCCGGCAGAACACCCAGGAGTGAACGCCGCAGAACTCGCGCTGCTGACGGAGCGATCGATGAGCGACGCGACGGCCGTCGCCCACCCCGCCGCGAAAACTCCGTGGAAACGATTGCTCACTTCGCGATCGGTGGCCGGACTCGCGCTCGGATATTTCTGCCAGGGATTTCCAATCTATTTTTTCCACACCTGGTTTTTCATCTATCTGGTCAATATCCGCCATCTCAGCATTTCCAGAAGTTCCCTGCTGGGAACGATGCCCTATATCGCAATCGCAGCACTAGCGCCGCTAGGCGGACTTTTCTCAGACTTCGCCGTCCGCCGTTTCGGCAAGCGTCAAGGCCGCCGCCTCGCGATCGCCACAGGAATGATTGCCTCAGCCAGCCTGCTTTGGCTAGGCAGCAACACGCGCGGAGATTTTCCGGCAATTCTTCTGCTAGCGGCGGGCGCAGGCTTCAATTTATTCGCAGCAGTAAGCTTCTGGGCGATATGTATCGACCTGACCACAGAATTCACCGCATCCGTATCAGGCCTGATGAACACGTTCGGAAATCTCGGAGGATGGCTCTCGCCAATCGTAACCGCGTATCTAGCAGCCCACTACGGCTGGAATCGCGCTCTACTCTGCGCGTCCATCGTCACTCTAGGCGCCGCGCTCTTCGCCTTTTTAATCCGCGCCGACGAATCGCTAGACCGCACCTAAACCCAACTACTCAACTTCAAACATCACCGAACGAATCGGCGACAAACTCCCACCCGTCTCTCCAGACTGCACATCAATCCGGTAAGACCCCGGCGGCACATCCTTCAGCGGAACCTTAAAGCCCACAGGAACAATCGTATTCCCCTTCAGCCGGAATGTCCCTGCATCCATCGGCCCCGCTCCGAAAACATCCTTGCCAGTTTTGACATCCACCACGCGGTAACCAGCCATGATATCGGGAGGAGTCGCCTCGCCGGCAAACGGATCGTAAAGCTGCGCGTACAGAATCACCGAGTCAGTCCTCTTGAAGTGATTGCTCGACGAAGGAACAACCTGCAATCCCTTCACTACAAGTGGAGTCCGGTCCCCCAACAACGCCGAGTCCAGCGTCGACGAAGGATCGCCGGTACGCAGCAAAGTATTGCTCAGCACCACTGCGCTCATCGTGAATTTCTTTCCATCGTAAGCGTCCACGGAAAGCGGCGTCTCATACTTCCCGAATCCCTGCCCGCCCGCCGAAACCACCACAGTCAACCGGTATTTTCCCGGCGCCACCTCAAACTGATTCTCATAACGCATAGGCGCCGTCTGGAATCGCTTCAATTCATCCTTATCGAAATCAAGCGTAACGGTATCGCTGAAGCGCGCAGCAACACTACCGTCGGGTTTGTACGCAATCCCCAGAAAATTGATATCCGCGTGCGACTTGCCCTTGGCCTTCGCAAACTCAATCGACGAAGCAGGAATTTCCATCGCCAGATTCACCTGCGCAGTATTCGCCGAAGAATAAAAGTAAGGAGCTTCCAGCGACCCGCCCATCGTCCCCTTCTCAGCCCCCGCAGCCCTCGCCTCCAAATCCTTTTCCACCGGCTTTCCCGCCAACACGTCCGCAGACTTCACGTTGCAGTAGCCACTCCGCGCGCGAACGGTCTCCCCGTTGCGTTCCACTTTCACTTTCAAAGTGTGGCAACTTCCCTCCGCAGAATCCGTAGGCGCATAACCCAGCAAATAATATTGATCTTGCTCTTTGGCAATCTTTTGCAACCCGGCCAGCAGATCATTGGAATTAAGTATCGGAAATCCCCCGGTTCCCGAAGCCAGCGCATACATCACTTGCTGATTGGTCGTAGCCGAAGGTGGAAACGGCGGAACG
>JABDFR010000009.1 GCA_013286465.1 Acidobacteriota bacterium
ACGGGTGCGTAACACGTGGGCAACTTACCCTCAAGTGGGGAATAACCCAGCGAAAGTTGGGCTAATACCGCATAACATTCCGATGGCTGCTGCTGTTGGAATCAAAGGTCGCAAGACCGCTGGAGGTGGGGCCCGCGCCCGATTAGCTTGTTGGTGAGGTAACGGCTCACCAAGGCTATGATCGGTAGCCGGTCTGAGAGGATGGCCGGCCACACTGGAACTGAGACACGGTCCAGACTCCTACGGGAGGCAGCAGTGGGGAATCTTGCGCAATGGGCGAAAGCCTGACGCAGCAACGCCGCGTGGGGGATGAAGCTTTTCGGAGTGTAAACCCCTTTCGACCCGGATGAATCCCCGCAAGGGATTGACAGTACGGGTATAAGAAGCCCCGGCTAACTACGTGCCAGCAGCCGCGGTAAAACGTAGGGGGCCAGCGTTGCTCGGAATTACTGGGCGTAAAGGGTCTGTAGGCGGTGCGGCAAGTCGGAAGTGAAATCTCAGGGCTTAACCCTGAGGCTGCTCCCGAAACTGCTGTGCTCGAGTGCGAGAGAGGCGAGTGGAATTGCAGGTGTAGCGGTGAAATGCGTAGATATCTGCAGGAACATCCGAGGCGAAAGCGGCTCGCTGGATCGCAACTGACGCTGAGAGACGAAAGCTAGGGGAGCAAACAGGATTAGATACCCTGGTAGTCCTAGCCCTAAACGATCATGACTGGGCGTGGGCCCTGTACGGGGCTCGTGCCGGAGCTAACGCGTTAAGTCATGCGCCTGGGGAGTACGGTCGCAAGGCTGAAACTCAAAGGAATTGACGGGGGCCCGCACAAGCGGTGGAACATGTGGTTCAATTCGACGCAACGCGAAGAACCTTACCTGGGCTTGAACCGCACAGGACCATCTCGAGAAATCGGGACTTCCCGCAAGGGACCTGTGTAGAGGTGCTGCATGGCTGTCGTCAGCTCGTGCCGTGAGGTGTTGGGTTAAGTCCCGCAACGAGCGCAACCCTTACTCGTAGTTGCCACCCGCAAGGGGGAACTCTACGAGGACTGCTCCGGATAACGGAGAGGAAGGTGGGGATGAGGTCAAGTCAGCATGGCCTTTATGTCCAGGGCTACACACGTGTTACAATGCGCGCCACAAAGCGTCGCGAACCCGCGAGGGGGAGCTAATCGCAAAAAAGCGCGCTCAGTTCGGATTGCAGTCTGCAACTCGACTGCATGAAGCTGGAATCGCTAGTAATGGCGCATCAGATCGGCGCCGTGAATACGTTCCCGGGCCTTGTACACACCGCCCGTCACATCACGAAAGTGGGTTGTACTAGAAGTCGTCAAGCCAACCGCAAGGAGGCAGACGCCCAAGGTATGACTCATGATTGGGGTGAAGTCGTAACAAGGTAGCCGTAGGAGAACCTGCGGCTGGATCACCTCCTTTCTAAAAGAAAAGGCAGTTCGGCCTGCTTAACTCGCAGGCGTCGACTGTCCATCTGGCTCTCACGGGCCAGAGTCGTTCCGGTTTAACTCCTGCCGCGCAAGCGGTAGGAGCACTCACCACGGGTTCTGGCAGGTCTCACTCGATAAGCCGAGCACGACCACGTGCATTGGCCGTCACAGAGCAATCAAACGCAGAAAAGGCCCGCCCGGATTTATTCCGGGCGGCCCTTTTTCTTTTGTGCCGTACCGTACCGGTGGCGTCCCGCCGGTTCTTTCCCTCAGAACATATTTCTCGCCGACTCGCCACTGCTCGCACCAATCATAAACATCGCTTCAGTACGGGATCTCTACAGACCCGTTCCGCGTCGCCATCTGCACTCCCTCGGTATCGCGCAGCACCAGGCGAATCAGGTAGGTTCCTGGCTTCACGTCGAAACTCGACTTAACCGACAATCCCGATCGGTTCAACTTCTCAAGCGTCGTATCGGTCAAATTCATCGTGATGACTTTCTTCCCGCCATTCACAAACTTCCCGTCCTGATCGAAAATCGCCGTTTCCATTGTGAGATTGTCCAAATGCCGGTCGCCCTCTTTCCGGAAATGCATGGTCTGCGTATTCACGTGCGCCAGCACCGACAAATTCGCATCCGTCGAATCCTTCTTGAAAAATTGCGTGCGCAATTCCACAGGAATATCGTTGACCTCATCATGCGAAGTGAGCGCCTCCAAAATCTCTTGATCCGCTCGTTCCGCAGGATCCTGAAGCGTTTTCGGAGCGCGGTAACTGTGCCGCGCCTCAATCGAAAACCCCTTCGAACTCTCCAGCGTGACTTTCAAAGTATGGGAGCTGCCATCCAGCTTCAGATTTTGCGGAGAAAATCCGAGCACGTAGGAAACCGGCGGCGCCGTTACGGCTTGCGCAATTCCGCGATCCAAATCATTGCGGTGGTGAAAGAAGTTTCCTCCCGTTCCATCCGCCAAATCACCAAGCAGTGTGCCGAGAATGGTCTCTTGCATACGAAAAGCCGTGAGTTGCGAGTTGAGTTGCGAGTTCTCAGGTCCAGTTTGAAAACTTATGTGGTCAGGAGCTTCTCCTCCGCCTGAAAGGGACTCGTAGAGCCCACGCGCATCAACCGTGTCCACCACAATATTCGCCCGAACGGCGCGATCAATAATTGGCGCGAGATCCTCCGCAGCCCTCCGCGAATAAAATTCCGTCGAGACAAACGCCATCACTCGTTGTCCCGGCTCGGCAGCCAGTTTTCCCAGGATGCTCTCGAGCTTCCGGAATTCCACGAGCGCTTTCGCGTCCCCGTGGACTTGCACCTCCCGCGCCGTTTCGATCGCGCGCTCCGTCGGAACGTCGACCCCAACCGGACTAGACCCCGCGGTCCTGGATGGGCCGATCGGGAAAAGACTGCAGACGAGGTAGTCGCTGGCAGCCAACTTTAATGCTACCGGGTCTCCCTGATTCAATATTTGATCGGCTTGGTAGTAGGTAATAAAAGGACAATCGTTAGTGGCCCTGGCTCGCGCCGCCTGCGAACTCACCTTCGACAAAGCAACTCGAAGCGCGGCCTTGTCGCTGGCGAAGTCCTGATTGATCGTGCCGGATGTCGTAAATATCCCCATGCGATCCGATGGCAATAACTGATCGAGGATCTTGGCCGCAGCTTCACGGACAGGAACAGCATCGGAAGTCTCGAAATTCAGGTCGTCCAGCACCAGCGCAACAAATCGATCTGGCACGGCAGACGGATGAGCAGCGGCGTTGGCCGGCACGTTAGTCTCTCCTGCAGTGCCTTCCGCCGCAGGATTTGCGCTCGCACCGGGATGCACCACATTGAACGAGGTAATCGTCTGCAGCCTCTTGTTGTCGAAAAGTTGAAAGTCTTCCTTCTTCAGATTCTCGACCGCATTGCCTTTTTGATCGCGCACCACCACGCGCACGAGCACAGCATTTGTCCGGACCCGGAACACGGCAGGCGAATCACTCGTCGCCAACTCAGGCGCCGAACCAGTCGTTTGCGGCCCCGTCGAACGAGAGTCAGTTTTAGAATTAGCGTCAGGCGCCGGCTGGCTCTGCCCATCTTGGCCTGCCGCGGAGAGGGGAAAAAATGCAAGAAGCAGAATCAAATAACGCACGCGGCCGAAACATACGCAGTGAAGCATAATGCCTCCCGGCCAGCACACCTTATCAACTCGGTGACCTATCGAGCCGATTATACGACGCCCGGCTGGCGCACGCCGTTACAACGCACTCGCCCAACTTTCCTTCCTCGTCCGGCACATCTCGCATCGCGTACCACCAAGAACGGTCGCAGGGCGCTCCCGTCCGTCGCCAAAAGTGTTCAAAACGGTACAGAACGCGATGCATTCGCCCATTAGCATGTTCTATGTAGGCGGGTCCGGTACACCGGGGGGAAATGAATATCGTAGTTCGCGCGGTAAACAACTTGTTAAACGCTTTTAGGCCCTTTGCCGTAGAAACTTCCAGCTTTGATTCACTCGCGGAGGTGAGCACTTGACCACATCTCCCGTATCTCGCGACGGCCATTCCTCAGCGACTCCGATCCCCATGGATGCGGCCTCGCTAGAATCAATCCTCTGCACCGAAGAGTTGTATCGCCGCCAGTCGCGCCCGCCCGATTACGAGCGAGAGAACAACGCTCTGGGCGAGCTGGCCAATGCGCTGGCCGACTCGCCGCGTACCATTCTTCAAACGCTAGCCGAGACGATCCTAGCGGTCTGCGAATCCGACTCCGCCGGCATCAGCCTGCTCAGCACCGAGGGCGGCGGAAAAAGCTTCTACTGGCCGGCCATCGCCGGCCAATGGAAGCCGCACATCGGCGGCGGAACGCCCCGCGATTTCGGCCCCTGCGGAGACGTGCTCGATCGCAATACCACGCTGATGTTCCGCCACGTCGAACGGCGTTACACCTATTTCCAACCGGTCACTCCCGCGATTGAAGAGTGCCTGCTGGTTCCTTTTTACGTCGATGGCCGGGCCGTCGGCACGATCTGGTCCATCGCCCACGATAAGCGCCACAAGTTCGACGCGGAAGACGAGCGCCTCATGAAATCCCTGGGCAAATTCGCTTCCTCGGCCTATCAAATGCTGGCCTCTCTTGACGCTCTCAAATTTCAAATCGCCGAGCGCGGAAGAGCCGATGCAGAGCTACGCACGTTAGTCAACTCCCTCGAGCTCCAATTGCAAATTCGCACCGAGGAAGTCATAAAGCAAAATGCCGATTCGCTCAAGCAGACAGAGCGCTTTAGGTCCATCTCCTACCGCTTGATGCAAGTGCAGGACGACGAACGGCGCCGCATCGCACGCGAACTCCACGACAGCGCGGGACAAATCTTGGTTGCCCTGGGTTTGAATCTTGCGGCGATCGGACTGCATGCCCGCCAGATCCTCCCGCAGGTCGTCATCGTCGCCGAAGACGGTCAGCGCCTGGTGCAGCAACTCAGCCAGGAAATCCGCACCATGTCGTACCTGCTGCATCCGCCGCTCTTGAGCGAAACGGGCTTGCCCGAAACTCTTCGTTGGTACGTACAAGGATTAAAGGATCGCAGCGGCCTGGACATCTCGTTAAACATTCCCGAAGGCTTTGGGCGGCTCTCTCCGGAAATGGAACTTGTAATTTTTCGGCTCGTGCAGGAGTGCCTCACCAACGTTCACCGTCACTCCGGCAGCAAAAGCGCCGCCATTCGCATCGCCCGCGAAGCAGGCAGAGTTTCTCTCGAGGTTCAGGACGAGGGCAAAGGCATCCCGCCGGAAAAACTGCGCGAGATTCAATCGCAAGGTACCGGCGTAGGGATCGGAGGCATGCGCGAACGTATCCGCCAGTTGGACGGCCACATGCGCATTCAATCGAGCGGCTCCGGCACAAAAATCTCAGTCAATTTTTTGGATCCGGCATCCCAGCCGGCCAACCCAGAGCGCCGGTTGGCAACTTCCGGATAGAACAGGGAGGGATTCGACCATGCGAATTCTAATTGCAGACGACAATGAAATGGTGCGGCACGGCGTAAAGGGACTGCTATCGTGCGACACAGGTTTGGAAGTTTGCGGCGAAGCCGCTGACGGAGTCGAAGCGCTCCTCAGAGCGCGCGAGCTGCGGCCCGATCTCGTCCTGCTTGACCTCAGCATGCCGGGCTTGGGTGGGCTTGAAATCACCGGTCGGCTCCGGCAAGAAGTACCGAAAACCAAAATCCTGATCATGAGCCAGCACGACCCAGTCCAATTCGCGCCCTGCGCACTCAAAGCAGGCGCGCACGCTTATCTCGACAAGAGCCGTCTCGGCATCGATTTGCTGTCGACGATCGAGAGCGTCGCGGGAAACTCGGCGGCTTAGCTCGCCTGTAAAGCGGCCCGCGCCTCCGAACTTACGACTGTCCCGCTGGTGCAAGCCCAGACGTTTCTCACGGCCGTGTTCGGCGGGCGCAGCTACTTCGGGCAGGCGGCGCCGCCATCAATCCAGATTTTCAATTGCGCCACCGTTTCGGCGCGGGTTAGCGGCGGCAGCGTGCGGCCATCGCCGGGATTCCAGCCCCATCCGACCAGATCATCGTTCGCAATGTGATCCATCAACGCCTCGAGCGAACGCCCGCCATTCTGTTTCGGATCCTTAATCTGCCGGCAAAGTTCCCCAGCCGGACGCCCCACAAACACCATCTTCATTTTCGCCGGCGGCAGCGACCACTTCGGATTTCCCGGCGGCATATGCACCCCAGGCAAATTCGCCGCCTGATGGCAAGTATCGCAACGCATCCCATAAAGTCCATGCCCATCCGGTCCGCGCTTCACATTCTGAATGTGTACGTGACTATCATCGCCCTGCAACGGCGCATCGCCCGCAGGATGGCAATTCTGGCAGCGCGGCGAAGTCAACACGCGATACACCTGCAAAAAAGCCGCCCGCGAAGCCTCGGCGTCAGGCTTAGCATCCGGCTTCGCTCCGGTGCCGGCCCACACAGACGCTCCGAGCGCGATCAACACCGCCACGATCAAGCCGCTCGCCAAAAGTAGGGGGGCGGGTTTACCTCGCCCCTGGGTTGGCTTTGGGTGTTCCAATCGTCCATTCGCCGTCATGACTTCGCCCCCGCATCGCCCACCAAATCGCTAGCCCGAATCGGCAACCGCCGCACGCGCTTCCCCGTCGCCGCAAATATCGCATTCGCCAAAGCCGGCGCCACCGGCGGCACTCCCGGCTCGCCGACACCCGTAGGACTCGCCGCGCTCCTCACAATATGCACCTCAATCACCGGCGATTCATAAATCCGCAGCATCGGATAATCATAAAAATTCGATTGCTCCACGCGCCCATCCTTCAAAGTAATCTCCGATTTCAGCGCCGCCGTAAGCCCGAAAATAATTCCGCCTTCCATCTGCGCCACCACCGTATCGGGATTGATCACCAATCCGCAGTCCAGCGCGCAGACCACGCGATGCACGCGCACCGCCCCATCTTTCCCCACCGACGCTTCCACCACTTGCGCCACGTAACTATCAAATGAAAAGTGCGTGGCAATCCCGCGCCCCACTCCTGCCGGCAATTTCGAGCCCCAATTCGCCTTCTGCGCCGCGAGCTCCAGCGTCGCCAACATCCGCGGCTGCCCAGCCAGCAATGTCCGCCTCAATTCGTAAGGATCTTTCCCGCCGGCAAACGCCACCTCATCCAAAAACGCCTCCACCGAAAATCCCGTATGCGAATGCCCCACCGAGCGCCACCACTGCACCGGCACTCCAATCTTCGGCGTATGCAAATCCACCTGCAGATTCGGAATCCCGTAAAGAATATCCGCCGCCCCTTCCACCGACGCCGCGTCGATCCCATCCTTAATTCCAAACGATGCGAATCCAGTCCCCTCAAAAATCGATTGCCCCACAATCGTATGCGTCCAAGCCACCGGATTTCCGCCAGCATCGATTCCCGCCACAAAGCGGTCATGCCACATCGGCCGGTACCAACCGCCCTTCAAATCATCCTCGCGCGTCCACACCACTTTCACCGGCGCCTTAGCCACCTTCGCCACTTCCACCGCTTCCACCACAAAATCCGAAGCCGGATTCGCTCGCCGACCAAATCCTCCGCCGAGCAAAGTCGTATGAATCTGCACTTTGTTAAAAGGCAATCCCGCCGTTTTCGCCGCCGCCGCACAATCTCCCGTTTGAAATTGCGTCCCCGTCCAGATTTCGCAGCTATCCGCGCGCAAGTCCACCACGCAATTGAGCGGCTCCATCATGCAATGCGCCAGATAAGGAACGTCGTATTCAGCAGTAAGCGTTTTCGCCGCGCTACCAAGTGCCGCAGCAGCATCGCCCACTTTCCGCGCCACCAATCCCGGCTTCATCGCCGTCTCAGCAAACTCCCGAAACATCTGCTCGCTCGAAAGATTCGCATTCGCTCCCAAATCCCATTCCACGTTCAATTTGTCGCGCCCCAATTTCGCCGGCCAGAATCCCTCCGCAATCACCGCCACTCCCGAAGGAACCTGCTCCACTGCCTTTACGCCAGAAATCTTCAGCGTCTCGCTCGCATCCACCTTCACCACTTTTCCGCCAAACACCGGCGGCCGCGCCACCACCGCCGTCAACATCCCCGGCAAATGCACGTCCAACCCAAATTCCGCCGTCCCATTCACTTTCGAAGGAGTGTCCAAGCGCAGCGTAGGCTTTCCGATCAAAGTGAAATCTTTCGCGCCTTTCAGCGGCACGTCCGCCGGCGCAGTCAATTTCGAAGCCGCCTCCGCCAGCGATCCATAACTCGCCCGCCGGTGCGAAGCATCGTGAAACACCACGCCCTTTTCGACGGTACATTCGCTAGCCGCCACATTCCACCGCTGCGCCGCAGCCTGCACCAACATCGTCCGCGCCAGCGCCCCCATCTTCCGGTAACGCACCCACTCCGAAGGCGAAGTAGTGCTCCCGCCGGTCATCTGCATTCCATACACAGGATGGTTATAAACCGCATCCACCGGCGCAGCCTCCACTCGCACCTTGGCCCAGTTCGCTTCCAATTCTTCGTTCAGAAGCATGGGGAGCGAAGTGTAAATTCCCTGGCCCATTTCCGAGTGCGCCGCAATTACGGTAACGATGTCGTCCGACCCGATGTGCACAAACGCATTCACCGCAAATTCGTTTTTCTCCGCAGCAGCCAGCGCGTTTCCAGCTTTCGCAGCCAACGGCACGTACATACTCACCAACAGCCCGCCGCCTAGCGCCGCTCCCGTCTGCAAAAATGCCCGCCGCCCGACAATCACCGCATTCTTTCGCTCCACCGGGTCCGATCTTTCGGCCGCGTTCGATCGCCCGCCAGTTTTCGCTTTCTCAAAAATCGCCGTCGTCCCAGAAATAAAAGGCGCGCTCATTTCGGCCTCCGCTCACCCGCAAGTTCCGCCGCGCGATGTATCGCCTTGCGAATCCGCGGATAAGTCCCGCACCGGCAAATATTCCCGCCCATGGCCTCATCAATTTCCGTATCAGTAGGCTTCAAAGTCGCCGCCAAAAGCACCGCCGCGCTCATAATCTGTCCCGACTGGCAATATCCGCACTGCGGCACATCCATTTCAATCCAAGCCTTCTGCAAAGGATGCGTAAGATTTTCCGAAAGCCCCTCGATGGTGGTCACGTGCTTGCCATCCACCCGCGAAACCGGCGCCACGCAAGATCGGATCGCCTTGCCCTCCAGGTGCACAGTACAAGCCCCGCAAAGCGCCATCCCGCACCCAAATTTCGTCCCAGTCATCCCCAGCGAATCGCGCAACACCCAAAGCAACGGCGTAGACGGATCCACGTCCACCTCAACGCGTTTCCCATTCACAAAAAAGCTAGTCATAGATCCTCTCCCCAACGCAAAAACAAATCCCAAACGGCCCGCCATCAGGTTCGATAGGATAATTCATAGTCCGGATTCCGGCGAATCGCACAAATAAACCCAGCAAATACGAATCAAGCCGGCCAGTATCGGCGCCCAGCGCCGAAATCCGAACGTAGGGCCCGCTCTTTATGGCGGGCCGGGCAACCTGTAATTTCAAGCCACAATTTCGGCCCAGCGCAAATCTTCATTAGCAAGGTGAAGGGCCGTTTGGCAGGCGGCCCACCCTTTTCCAGACGGTTTGCGCTGGGTAGCCAATCCTTCCGGGTCTGCGGCCCGGCTTCCGCGCTGCCTTTGGCACATCAACCGTATCCGCGGACTCTAAACTGCGACGAAAAGGCGCGGCTCATTATTTTTATCCATGCATGCGGCGGAACGTTTCAAGTAAGCGGCAATATTGGTGTTTAGGAAAGATCTCCACGCAGGTTTTTGTTCTCCACGCTCGAAGGCGAACTGCGCCAAGGCATAACCCAACTGTTCTTCCGAGAGATATCCCAAGCGACGCGCGGACCAGCCTTGTTTTGAGTAGTCCTGATGTTGCTCGAATCGAAACGCGGACTTCGCCGTGAAGATCCCAAATCCGAGGAAGACCGTGAGCAGGTCGTTCAGTGGTTCCATGTCCGCTGCAGCGCGGTCCACGAGACCCGGACGAAGAAGAATGATGTGACCAAGCTCGTGCGCCAGCACCGCTACAAGCGCCATAGGATCTTCTAGCTCTGTCTCGTTAATCGAAATGTGCGGCCTTTCGGCGGGGTCGTGATGGTAGAGCCCTGCGGCTCCCGAAGTCTCACCGGATCGAAACGGAGCGAGATCGCGCGTAACTTCATCCGCGGATGCGCAGAGCTTCACGTCAATGTCGCTTGGATTCAGTCGCATGTGCCCAGCGACCCGCTCGAACATGGACTGCAGCGCAGCCTCAGACCGATCGTAAGGATCGGGAAAGTACTCCGGCGTCGGAAGGACGACGGTAGCTTCCAGAAGACGGTCTGAACCGAGAAGTCCGGCGAGCCGGAGAAACGAGCTGTCAACCCACCGTTTCTGCTCCTCGGTCACCGGAAGCTTCGGCTTGGTCAGGCCAAACACGCACGTTTATACCAGAGCGTTACGTTCCTCCCAACGTCCAACTCCCCGTCCTTCCAATCGCCTTTACGCCCATTCCGCCATCGCCAGTACCCCGTAACTAACGTGTTGACAACTTGGTACTCTTATGATATACAGGCGCGAGTAGTGCGCAGTCCCGAAGCGCGGGGCTGGCTCTTCTAAGCCGCCTCCCAACCGCGCCAACAATTTGAGAGATTGCCACTCCAAGAGGAAGCATGGCCCCGGCACCAAGTCTAGGGTCCGGGCTGTCAATCGTCTCTGCGATTGCAGAGCAATTGACTCAGCCCGGCGAGAAATTGTTCTGGCTGATCAGTCAACCCAGCAAGGTATTCTTCGGCATGACCTCGCCGCGCCAAAAAGGCGAACAAAAAGCTAATCGGGAACGACTACGATTAGAAATCAACGTAACTCAAACAAAACAAACCCCCGCCCTCCATTCTAATCGGGAAAAAGAACCGGTTTTTTACCCCCGCTTTTGCCCCCCAAACACCGTCCCACCCAGCCAAAAAGGCGAACAAAAAGCTAATCGGGTACCACAACGATTAGAAACGCTCGTAACTCACAGAAAACAAAACACCGGACCCACTTCTAATCGGGAAAAAGAAGCACTTTTTCAACCCGCAATCCTAAAGCCGCCAAAACGGCATTTCCAGCGCCACAAAACTCCCAGCGAACTCGAAAAACATAAAATCGGCCCCCTCATTTTTGTAGCGATTAAAAACAACCCCGATCCTTTGTTTTGTTCGAGTTACATGCCATTCTTAATCTCACCATGTAGCGATAAGACAGCCCATGTCCATCCCGAAAACGCCGCCCAAATGAATCCGGCCCACCTCACCACCCATCAAATCCACCCATGACAATGAAAAAAGTAAAACTCGGATCGCAAGGCGCAATCGTCTCCCGCGAGGGGCTCGGCTGTATGGGGATGAGCGAATTTTACGGCGATCGCAATGACGCCGAATCCTCGGCGACCATTCTCCGCGCACTCGACCTGGGCATGAATTTCCTGGACACCGCGGACGCTTACGGCATCGGCGACAACGAGGAGCTTGTCGGCAAAACCATTCGCGGACGCCGCAATGAAGTTTTCCTCGCCACGAAATTTACATTCGTGCGAAAGAAGGATGACCCATCGTTCTTTGGCATCAACGGCAAACCCGAGTACGTGAAATCGGCGTGCGAAGCTTCGCTGAAGCGACTCGGCATCGACCACATTGATCTCTATTACCAGCATCGCGTCGATCCCAACACCCCGATTGAAGACACGGTGGGCGCGATGGCCGATCTGGTGAAAGCCGGCAAAGTAAAATATCTGGGCCTGTCCGAAGCATCGCCGGCCACGATCCGCCGCGCACACAAAGTTCATCCCATCACCGCGCTGCAAACCGAATATTCGCTGTGGGTGCGCGACCCGGAATCCGAAATCATTCCCACCGTGCGCGAGTTGGGCATCGGCTTCGTCCCCTACAGCCCGCTGGGCCGCGGCTTCCTCACCGGCACGATCAACACGAGAAACGACCTCACGCAATCGGACACGCGCTTCAACCGCTATCCACGCTTCGAAGCAGAAAATTTCGAGAAAAATAAAGCGCTCGTCGAGCGCGTGAAAGCCTTTGCCGATCGCAAAAAAATAACACCCGGCCAGCTTGCCCTCGCCTGGGTGATGGCTAAGGGCGAAGACATGATTCCGATTCCCGGAACCAAGCGCAGAAAATATCTGGAAGAAAATGCAGCAGCCGCGGACATTCACCTGACTCCGGCCGAAATAAAAGAACTAGAAACCGCGGTAGACGCCAGCGCCGTAGCGGGCGAAAGATACGCCGCAGGAGCCATGAAAACGATCGACCGCTAGCGAATCCACGACGAACCTCTCTGAAACCTCCGCGCATCGCATTGGCAGGGAGAAATAAATGAAAGCTGAACAAATTCTAAAAACAGGCTCGCCTGACGTAATCGAACTTGCCGATCTTCGTAAGCCGACCCTACATTCTTCCAATTTGTCGCGCGCTTGCGATACACTCCGCGCTGAAATATTCCGTTAGACCGTGCGTACTAGACGGCGGCACGAAATCCATCTTCATTCTGAAGGAGCATGACGAACATGACCACGCCTCCCAGCGCTATCGATAGCTCGGCTCCGCAGCCTGCTCGCATCAGCGCCTTCGGCCGCATGACCGGCGTGCTTTTCAATCCTAAAGCTACCTTCGAGGATATCGCCGCGAAGCCCGGATTCATCCTGCCGCTTGTCATCATCGTTGTTTTGACGCTGGCGATCGTGGCTGTTTTCAGCCAGCGCGTGGGATGGCGCACGTTTATGGAGCAGCAATTCGCGAAAAGTCCGCAGACTGCGAATCTTTCGCCCGAGGATAGAGAACAGCGCATGGCTACCGCGGTGAAAATTGCGCCGATTATTGCTTACGTGCAGGCGGTGATTGCGGCGCCTATCGCTGCGTTGATTATCGGGGCTGTTTTGATGGGGGTGTTTAATCTGATCGCGGGCGCTCGGGTGAGTTTCGCTCAGGCGATCAGCATCGTTTCGTATTCGTGGGTGCCGGGCATTCTCGCGGGAGTGATCGGCTTGATTTTATTATTCGTCAAATCGCCGGACACGATTGATCTCGAGCATTTGGTGGCTTCTGATGTGGGGGCGTTCCTCTCTGGCGATTCGCCGAAGTGGCTGATGTCGCTGTGTACTTCGCTCAATCTGTTTACGTTCTGGACGATTGCGCTAGTGGGTGTTGGGTTTTCCGCGGCTAGCCCGAAGAAAGTTTCGATTGGGAAGGGGATTACGATTGTCGTGGCTTGCTGGGCGCTTTACGTTCTGGCCAAAGTTGGATGGGTCGGGGCGTTCTCCTGATCGGTTCGCGCTCCTGATACAATTTGTTGGATGGGATTTCGCTTTGAAGTTCTGAAGACTGATCCGAGTGGGGCGCGGCTTGGGCGTTTGACTACGCCGCATGGCGTGATTCATACGCCGGCTTTTATGCCCGTCGGGACTGCGGCGACGGTGAAGGGGCTTACGCAGCAGGCGCTTGAGGAACTGGGCGCTGAGATCATTCTTGGCAATACTTATCATCTTTATCTTCGGCCTGGGCATGAACTGATTCGGCAGCTTGGCGGGCTGCATGCGTTCATGTCGTGGCCGCATCCGATTCTTACCGATTCCGGCGGCTTTCAGGTTTTCAGTCTTTCCGATTTGCGCAAAGTTAGCGATGAGGGTGTGCGCTTCCGTTCGCATCTGGATGGATCCGAACATTTTCTTTCGCCTGAGCTGGCGCTTGATATTCAAATGGCGCTTGGTTCGGACATCATCATGGTGCTTGATGAATGTATCGAGGCGCCGGCCGATCGCGCGCGCACCGTCGACGCGTCACAGCGCACACTGAGATGGGCGCGCCGGTCGCAAACACACTTTGCATCGCAGGGCGATGCGGGGCGGCAGATGCTTTTTGGGATCGTGCAAGGCGGCACGCATGCCGATCTGCGCCGCGAGAATGCCGACGCGCTTTTGCAGCTCGATTTTCCTGGGTATGCGATTGGCGGGCTGGCTGTTGGCGAGCCGCACAGTGTGACTTGCGATATGGCCGGCGAAGTTGCCGCGAAGTTGCCGCAGGATCGGCCGCGTTATTTGATGGGCGTGGGCAAGCCGGAACAAATTCCCGATTACGTCGGGCTCGGCGTGGACATGATGGATTGCGTGCTGCCTACGCGGAGCGCGCGGCATGGTTGCCTGTTCACCTCGCAGGGGCGGCTGCTCATCAAGAACGCGCAATATGCCAAGGATTCGCGGCCGCTGGATGAGTCTTGCTTGTGCGCGGTTTGCCGGCGGTATTCGCGGGCTTACTTGCGGCATCTCTATCTTGCGAATGAGCTGCTGGCTTCGATCTTGAACACCCACCACAACGTCCACTTTTACCTTGACACCATGCGCAAAATTCGGGAGGCTATCGAGTTTGGGAATCTCGCTGGATTCCGCGCTGACCTCCAGGCACGCCTCGAGCATAGGCATTCCGAGTTGGGCGTATAGAGGCGGGAACGTGCCGGGAAACGCGGAGTAGCAAGAATCGCAAATAAAATCGAAAAATCTCGTGTGGTTAGAGGTTTTCGTTGGGCCCGGTATTTAGCTGGGCCACTTCGGGCAACCATTTGCTACAAGACAGGATCGTGAATCTCAAGTGATGCCAGAATCCAGCAGTGCATTGGCACTTTTCGCGCAGGGACAGGCGGGCGGCTTGATGACCTTTGTGCCGCTCGTGCTGATCATGGTGATTTTTTATTTTCTGCTGATACTTCCGGCGCAGCGGCGGCAGAAGAAGACTACGCAGATGCTGCAGGCGTTGAAGAACGGCGACAAGGTGATCACCAACGGCGGCATTTACGGGACGATTGTGGGACTGGAAGACGAAGCGGTGCAACTGCGCATCGCGGATCAGGTGAAGATTAAGCTGTCGCGCAGCGCCATCGTGGGACTGCAGCCCGATACACCAAAGGAGAGTTAAGCTCCGCGCATGAATTCCCAGCTCAAGTGGAAATTCATTTTCATCGCTCTTGTGATTCTTGCCTGCATTTATGGGCTGGTCGGTCTGCCTGATTTTCCGACTTCTGCGGCCGCCGTGAAAAATAATTTCGCCGACCGCATCAAGCTTGGTCTCGATTTGAAAGGCGGCAGCCACCTTGTTCTTCAAGTGCAAATTGAAGAGGCCATCGGTTTTCGCTGCGACCAAGCTGTCGATCAGCTTTTGAAACAGACGCGCGATAAAAATATCGTCGTCGGTGAAACTCGGCGCGTCGACGATCAGCACATTCTTGTGCGCGACGTGGCGCCGGCATCGGCCAACTCTTTCAAGGATCTGATCAGCAACCAATTTCAAGAGTGGAATCTGACGCCCGCGGCCGGAGAAGCGTCCGGCTATTTGCTGACCATGAAGCCGTCCGTGGTTTCGGACATGCGCAAGAGCGTGATGGACCAGTCGCTCGAAACGATTGAGCGCCGCATCAATGCACTCGGACTGACCGAGCCGACCATCGCTTTCACGGGCCGGTCCGATGATGAAATTCTCGTGCAGCTGCCTGGCGAAGGCGATCCGACGCGCGCTAAAGCCGTGATTCAAGCGGGCGGGCAACTCGAACTTCGCGGCGTGGACGACGATCAAACTTATCCTTCCGAAGCCGCAGCACTCGCCGGGCACGGCGGCGTTCTTCCTCCCGGCACGGAACTGCTTCCTGGCAAGTCGGACGCGAAGGACCAAGCCGGGACGCAAGTCTGGTATCTGGTCGATCGGCTGCCGATTGTTACCGGACAGGATTTGCGCAATGCAAGTCCGACGCCGAGCACGGAATTTCCCGGTCAGTATCAAGTTAATTTTTCGATCTCAACCGCTGCTGCAGCGCGATTTGGTCCATTCACGGAATCGCATATCGGTAAGCGCATGGCGATCGTCCTCGATCATCAAGTGCAATCTGCGCCGGTGATCAAGGGACGCATCGAAGATTCTGGATTGATTGAAGGGAATTTCTCGCAGGATTCGGCGAAAGATTTGTCGCTGGTTCTGCGTGCTGGAGCGCTACCGGCGTCTATTAAATATGAAGAAGAGCGGACGGTCGGCCCATCTTTGGGCGCCGATTCGATTCGCGAAGGCGTGCGGGCATCGATTGGCAGCATGGTGGTGGTGATGATCTTCCTGGTCATCTATTACCGCGAAAGCGGATTCAATGCCATCGTCGCGCTGTGCCTGAACTTGTTGATCCTGATCGCGTTTATGGCTTACTCGGGGGCGGTGCTCACTCTGCCGGGCATTGCCGGCGTGGTCTTAACTATAGGCATGGGCGTGGACTCTAACGTTCTCGTCTTTGAGCGCATCCGCGAGGAATTACGTAGCGGTAAGGCCAACGCCTCCGCGGTTTCGGTGGGCTTCGATCGGGCGTTCCTGACCATCATCGATACGCACATCACTACACTAGTTTCTGCTGCGTTTTTGTTTCTCTTTGGAACTGGGCCGGTTAAGGGGTTCGCAGTTACCTTGGTTATCGGTCTCCTTGCCAACCTGTTTACATCGATCTATGTATCGCGGGCGATTTTCGATTGGCATTTGTCGCGCATGAACCAGCAAGCAGAATTGAGCATTTAACTTACGGCGGGCCTCGCAAGCTGCTGAGGCCTTGGCACTTAATTCGCTGGACGCGGTCGGGCTGGGGCGTTCGTCTCGGAACCTTTCTGGGCCTGATGGTGTCTAACTGAGCGGGACTGGATTCGATCAATGGAATTTTTTCGTGGCGTGAACATCGACTGGATGGGGAAGGCGAAGTACTTCGTCGCCTTGTCACTCACCCTTCTGGCTATCGGTGCGATCTCGATCATCCACCAGGGAGGCCTGCGCTACGGGATCGACTTCCGCGGCGGCACTTTGGTCTACGTGCGTTTCGCCGGCCCTCCGCCGATCGATCAGCTCCGCAAATCGCTCGACGCCGCTGGACTCACGAACAACACACTGCAACAAATCAGCGGGGAAATTGGCAACGCGAGCTCGAGCCATGATGTAGTCATCGGCCTTGAGAGTCACGGCCAGGGCGATGCCGAAGCGCTCGACGCGGGCAAGACGGCCATCATCGGCGTGCTGCAGAAAATGTACGGCCAGCAGGACACCAAGCCGGATTTCAATTCGCAATCACCGGCCGCGCTGACAAGTTTCCTGACGCAGAAGGCTCCGCTCAGTCTCGGCACCACCGCCGGCGATCGCTACACCAAACTGGCGCAAGCTCTCGCCGACTCGCGCGACAAAGAACATGGCGGGATCGTCACCAATCTCGACGATCTCAAGAATGTTTCCGGCGCGAATCCCGCCACCATCGCCGATCTGAAAGATTCTTTCTCGCTCGGCAATTTCGCCATTCGCAATGTCGAGATCGTGGGACCGAAAGTCGGCGCGCAGTTGCGGCGCCAGGCGATCTTCGCAACCCTCTATGCGTTGGCGGGCATGTTGATATATATTGCCTTCCGATTTGAGTGGGTTTTCGGGGCGGCGGCGGTGATCGCGGTGTTTCACGACGTGCTGATCACGCTGGGCTTGTTCTCTCTGTTTCACTACGAAATTTCGCTGACGGTGATTGCGGCCTTGTTAACACTGGTCGGATATTCGATGAACGACACGATCGTAATCTTCGACCGCGTGCGCGAGAATACGCGCCTGATGCGCCGCGAGCCGCTACCAGACATCGTCAATCGCTCCATCAATCAAACGCTTTCGCGCACCATCCTTACTAGCGGACTCACTTTTCTCACCGTCCTGGTCCTCTATTTGATGGGCGGCGAAGTTTTGCGCAGCTTCTCTTTTGCTATGGTGGTGGGAGTTGTGATAGGAACATACTCCAGTTTCGGCATAGCCGCCCCCATCGTAGTGGTTTGGAACAAGTTTAGGGGTCAGAAAGCCGTCGTTCGCGCTGGATCCGCAGCCTAGGCGAACGCGGTTGCTCGGGAGGTAAAAGCCATGTTTGACGATTTGGTCGAGTCGAGCGTAGTTCGGGCGAAGACGAACAAATCCTGGTCGGTTGTGCTTTCCGCGATCGTTCAGGGAATCATCGTCGTCGTCTTCGTCTTGATTCCGCTGATCTACACCGAAGCGCTGCCGAAACAGTTGCTCACCACTTTCCTTGTGGCGCCGGCACCACCGCCGCCACCGCCTCCGCCTGCTGCGGCCGCGCCGCGAATCGTGAAGCCCGTGGCGCGCCTGATTCAGGCCGGCAAGATGATGGCTCCTACCGTCATCCCGAAAAAAGTGGAAATGATTAAGGAAGAAGAAATGCCGCCAGACGTCGGCGCAGTCGGCGTCGTGGGTGGAGTGCCGGGCGGAATCGCCGGCGGATCCGCGGGCGGCGTGCTGGGTGGAATTATCGGCGGCACTGGCGGCGGAATGCCGCCTCCACCGAAGCCGTCGCAACAGCGCGTGCGCATCGGCGGCAACGTGCAAGCGGCGAAGATGATCCGCCAGATTCAGCCGATGTATCCGCAGATTGCCAAGACGGCGCACGTCCAGGGCACGGTCATGCTGCACGCGATCATTGCCAAAGACGGCTCCGTTCAGGAACTGCAGTACATCTCCGGCCCGGCCCTGCTGATGCGCTCGGCGATGGATGCCGTGCGCCAGTGGAAATATCAGCCGACGCTGTTGAACGGCGAGCCGGTCGAAGTGGACACGACGATTTCCGTGGTCTTTACTCTCAGCGGTTAGTTAGGACCGGCGGTACGGCTCCGGCTTGCCGGAGATCGTGACAGGGCAAGCAGGGCATGGCAGGGCTTGGGAAGCCGGCAGAATCACGCTGGCAAATCTGACTCCGAACGAAATCGAGGAGGGGTAAATCTTATGTTCGTGAATAGTCTATGGGCCAGCTTTCTTTGGTTGCAGCAAGGCACCGCCAACGGCGACGTCGGCTGGGACCTCGTCACCATGTGGCACAACATGGGCATCCCGGCAAAGAGCGTCGTGATTCTGCTCTTCGTCATGTCCGCCTGGTCAGTCGGTATCATGATTGACCGCGCGCTCATGTTCAGCGCCGCTCGCAAGCAGTCGCGCGTATTCGTGCAGCAAGTGGCGGGCGCGCTAAAGGACAACAAGCTCGACGAAGCGATCTCCATCGCCGAGCGCAACAAGAAGAGCCACATCGCCAAGGTTGTCGCCACCGGGCTTTCCGAGTTCCAGGCGGCTTCCGCGCAGGTGAGCGATGAGGAAGTCATCGAAGCCGCTCGACGCGGTCTTGAGCGCTCCGTCGCCATCGTCCACGCCGAAATGAAGCGCGGCCTTTCCGGTCTCGCCACCATCGGCTCGACGGCTCCTTTCGTCGGACTGTTCGGCACCGTGGTCGGCATCATCAACGCGTTTAAGGGCATCGCCAATAGCAAAGCGACCGGTCTGTCGGCCGTCGCCGGCGGTATTTCCGAAGCCCTCGTGACCACCGCACTCGGCTTGCTCGTCGCCGTGCCCGCGGTCTGGACCTACAACTATTTCACCAACAAAGTGGAAGCCTTCGACGTCGAGATGGACAACTCCTCGATGGAGTTGATCAACTACTTCATCACGCGCCGGGGCTCAAAGAAGTAAGCCATGGGATACAAGCCAAAAGCACCGCCGATCATGGCGGAACCGAACGTCATACCCATGGCCGACATCATGCTGGTGCTGTTGATCATCTTCATGGTGGTCACGCCCATGTTGCAGCATGGTTTTACCGTGGATATGGCCAAGGTGGAGAATCCGGAAGAGATGCAGGCAGCGGACCGGGACGACGCGATATTGATCGCCGTGACCCGCGACGGCCGCTACTTCCTCGGCACGACTCAGGTCAGCCTCGATGACATCACGGGCAAAGTGAAAGATCTGCTTTCGAATCGCCTCGACAAGACTGTTTTCGTCAAGAGCGATGCCCGCGCGAAATATGGCACGGTGGTCAAGGCTGTGGACGAGGTGCGGTCGGCTGGCGTCGACAATCTCGGCTTGCTTACCGAGAAGCTGGAGACAACCCGGAAGGCTCCTCCTCCGCCTACCGGCCAATAGAGTCTAGCGTTTTACGCAAGGAGTTCGATCATGGGAATGGCAGTTGGCCCGCGCAGCGGTGCTGTATCGGAAATGAACGTCGTGCCGTTGATCGATATTTTGCTGGTGTTGATCATTATTTTCATGGTGATCACGCCGACAACGCCACACGGTCTCGACGCGCTCGTTCCGCAGCCGTCGCCTCCCGACGCGAAGCAAGACCCCGCCCTGCTCGCCAAGACGATTGTTGTGGTGGTGGGAGCGAACGGCAAGGTGATGATCAATCAGGATGAAACGACCTGGGATCAGCTCGGCCCGCGTCTCGAGGACATTTTCAAGCAGCGCGCAGAGAAGGTCGCCTTCGTGAAGGGTGATGATAGCGTGGACTTCGCGGAAGTAGCTCGCGCCATCGATATCATGCGCGCCAACGGCATCGACAAGGTCGGCCTCATCACCGCCAAAGTCGAAGCTGGACAGTAGTTTAACGTTTCCTTTGTCCTAGCTGGTCCACACGTCACGTCGCAGCCTGATCTGGGCGATCAGGCCGCTCGCCGGAACGGGGGCATCAAGATTCCGTGCGAGAACAACCAAGGAGAAACTGGAATGGAGCGCAAGCCTCGCAGTCACTTCGTGCTCATCGTGCTACTTGCGTGCTTGGCGGTTGTGCCAGGCTGTGACAAGCTGAAGGCGCGCGACCTCCTGAACAAGGGCGTTCAGGCCTATAAGGGCGGCCAGTACGACGCGGCGATTGAGGACTTCAAGCAGTCTAAGCAGCTGGACCCCAGCCTGACAAATGCGCGCCTGTACCTGGCTACTGCATACTCCGCGCAATATATTCCCGGCGCGCCGTCTGAAGAGAATGTACGCATGGGCGAGCAGGCCATTAGCGAGTACAAGGAAGTCCTGGCCAACGACCCCAACAATCTTTCGGCCATCGACGGCATCGGCGCCATTCTTTACAACATGGGCGGCACGCCTTTCGATGCCAAGAAGTTTGAGGAATCGAAGCAGTACCACCTGAAGCACATCCAGATTAAGCCTGAGGATCCCGAATCGTATTATTGGATCGGGGTGATCGATTGGTCGCTGGCCTACCGCGGCAACAAAGATATGCGCGCGGATTACAACAATAAGGGCAAGAAGCCGGTGAAAGACACCGATCCCATGCCGCCGGCGCTGGCAACGGACTTCCGCGCCAAGCAAGGCGCCATCGTCGATGAAGGCATCCAGAACCTTCAGCGGGCCATTCAGCTAAAGCCTGACTACGACGATGCCATGGCCTATCTGAACCTGCTCTACCGCCAAAAGGCCGACATGGAAACCGACGCCAAGACCCGCGATGAAGATGTCAAGACCGCCGACGACCTGGTAGAGAAGGTCAAGGCCATCAAACAAAAGAAAATGGAAGCCCCGCAGCCCACATCTTAGCCGCGGATTCTAGGGATTATCAAAAGGCCGGCCGGAAATGGCCGGCCTTTTCTTTTCTTGTAGGGGATGGTTCTTTAGGCTCGCCTGCAGTTCGGCGCCGTTCGTTTCAAGAAGTCCGTACATCGTGCGCATGTAAGGACGACAGCTCGGGGAAGGCGATTCAGAAAGGCCAAAGCCGAGCGAAGCCATGCGCAGAACCCGCAGACACCAAAATCGCACACCGCACAAAAATGCTCGAAACACGCAAATTTCGACCGAATTCGCGTAGTAATAGGCTGAATTACCCTGTTGTTTGGAATTCCAAGCAAAATTGAGGGCACAACTCAAGCGCCGACTAGGTACCGAAATTAATCCCGTGAAATGCCCGCACCAGATGCGATTTCGGCCATATCCCGCGGATGGAAATCCGACAACATGCCGCAAGATACCTTGCCGCGCCTTATTTCTGGGAAACCTGTTTCGCCGCGTCGCCGGACTTCACACTCGCGCCCGTGGCTGGCCCGTTGGGAGATAGGATGCGTCGCAGAAACAGTGAAACTACGATGAGTCCTGCACCAACGATAACCAGCGTATGGGTCTCAGGGAGAGCGGTGAGTGATGTTATGATTGCGTGCACGTACTAGAGCACCGCAAGTACCGTACCAAAAGGCGGTATTTGCAAAGGCCCCATTTTGAGAGACTTGCGGCAGTTTAGCGTTAGTACTGTGCGGAAATTAGGAAACGCGATGGGCTTCCGTGGAATTTCGCTTCCCAATTTTCCCAAAATGAGACGAGTCGGCTAGCCGATTATCGCCCGGCGGCCTGGGCGGAAGGGTCCGCGCGAAAATTCGCGCGCCCGCAAGTACATTTTTTGAGGGCGCGTTCTGATTTTCTGTATTTTTATTACGGAGAAGTTACGGTACCCGCAAGGATAAAGGATTGGCGAGCTTCTCGATCGAAAATTTTGGATGCCGCGCGACGCAAGCAGACGCTGCGGCGATCGAGCGCGAGCTGCGCCTGAGCGGTCTGGCGCGCGTGCGCGAGCATGCCGATGCCGAAATCGTTGTGCTCAACACCTGCACGGTAACCGCGGCGGCCGACGCGCAGGCCCGCGACGCCATCCGCCACGTCCACGCGACAAACCCGGCCGCCCGCATTCTTGTTTCCGGGTGTTACGCCCAGCGCGCGCCCGAAGAACTGGCTGCGCTGCCTGGCGTTGAGTGGGTGGTCGGCAATTCCCACCTCGGCGAAATCCCGGGATTACTCAGCCGCGCGATTCAGGAGCAGCCGGGTTCGCTTGGTGCCGGATCTTCCAGCATCATTCCCATTGAGGCACTGGCGGTCGGAGAGATGTCGCTCGCGCGCGGCCCGGCCAAAATTCTCACTTCGGACATTTTCGAGCAATCGGCGGTGCTGACCGGGCCTGCATCCGCGGAAGATGGCGAGCACACTCGCCCAACACTCAAAATCCAGGATGGCTGCAACCATCGCTGCGCCTATTGCGTGATTCCATTCGTGCGCGGCAATAGCCGCAGCCTCGCGCCGGATCGTATTGTCGGCGAAGTTCGCTCGCTGGTTGCCGGGGGCGCCCGCGAAATCGTGCTAAGCGGCATAAATTTAGGCAGTTACGGACGCGATCTGGCCGCGAAAATCTCGCTCCAGTCGGTGTTGCGCCGCATTCTGGACGAGACTCCGCTCGAGCGCTTGCGCCTAAGCTCGATTGAACCGATGGACGTCACGGAGGACCTCCTGAGGTTCGTAGCCGCGGAGCCGCGCATAGCCCAGCATCTCCACATGCCCCTGCAATCCGCGTCGAATCGCATCCTGCATGCCATGCACCGGTGGTATCGCGCCGAACACTACGAACGCCGCGTCGAGCTAATCCGCGAATTCGTGCCAGATGCCGCCATAGGCGCGGACGTGATCGTAGGTTTCCCCGGTGAAACTAAGGGCGACTATGAGGAGACTAGGGCCTTCATCGAGCGCCTACCGTTCGCCTACCTGCACGTCTTCTCGTTCTCGCCCCGCCCAGGCACCGCCGCCGCGAATCTGGCCAATCCAGTCCCGCCCGCAGAAATCCGCAACCGCGCCAGAGAGTTGCGTGCTCTAAGCGCCAAGAAAGCCGCCGAATTCCGGGCTGCACAATCCCGACGTCGGCACTTAGCCTTAACCCTGAATCGGCAAGGCGAAAATTGGACGGAATCCCTAACCGGCAACTATCTGAAGGTAAGAATCTCGGGTCGCCACAGAACAAATGAGTGGCATGAGGTGGTTTTGTAGAGCAGGGTGCTAAAGCACCCTCCCCTACTCGTACCTCAGTGCATCGAGCGGGTCCAGGGCCGCGGCGCGTCTGGCCGGAATCCAACAGGCGAGGAGCGCCACGATCGCCAGCAGAATGGTGCTCCCGACGAACGTCAGCGGATCGCTAGCGCTGACACCCACCAGCAGATTCGCCATTCCGCGCGTCAGCACCCAAGCCCCTCCAAGCCCAAAGGCTACTCCGCTAATCACCAGACCCAGTCCCTGCCTGACGATCATGCCCAAAATTTCCTGATGCCCGGCGCCCAGGGCCATGCGAATGCCGATCTCGCGGGTGCGCTGCGACGCGGCGAAAGAAACTACGCCATAAACTCCCACCACCGCCAAAATCGTCCCCAAAATGCCCATCATCGCGCCCAATTCCGCGCCGCGCCGGAATATAAAGAACCCATTGGCCCCGCCGAGCGAATCGGTCATCGTCATGGCACTGAAGATCGGCAGATCGGGAGCCAGATTATGAATTTCCTGCTGCACCGCCGGAATCAGTGACTCCGGATTGCCCGAGCTGCGAATCTCGAGCACCCGGATGGAACTGAAATTCTGCGCCATGGGCACGTAATACGCCGGCATCGGTGATTCGCTGATGAAAATGTATTTGCCTTTCCCGGTTTCTCCCACCACCTGGATGAACGGTCCGGCATCCGACTTCGTGCGGAAGCGTTTGCCGATGGGATCTTCGTTGGGCCAGAATTTTTTAGCCATGGTCTCGTTGATGATGGCCACCGGCTGAGCTTTCTCGTCATCCGATCGCGTAAATGCGCGCCCACGAAGAATCGGCGTCTTCATTGTCTCGAAATAAGTGGGCGTCACGCGGTTGAAGACCATCTGCGGCGCCTGGCTGCCCGGCGCCAGGGGATGCCCTTCGATGTAAACGGGGTCTCCGTCCATGTAATTGCCCATCGGGACGCTGTACGCCATGGCCACGGATTCCACTCCGGGTAGCGCGCGGGCTCTTTCCTCGAGCTGGCGATAGAAATCTTTCGTGCGCGACGCGTCGTAGCCAATTTCGTGCGGATCCATGATGACGTTGATCAGCCCTTGCGGATCGAATCCCAGTTCCATCCCTCGGATATTCTGAAGATTGCGGACGAACAGGCCGGTAACGATCAGCAGCATGAGTGAGCCCGCCACTTGCGCCACCACCAGCACGCTGCGAACCCGTTGCCGCTTCACTCCCACCGATCCACTGCGCCCGCCATCGTGCAGCACGGTGCTGACGTCCGCGCGGCTCGCGCGCCACGCCGGCCACACCCCCGCTACGATCCCGGTAAACAGAGCGGCCGCCAGTGCGTAGGCAAATACTCGCCCGTCGAAACTGAAATCGAGGTTGATCGGAATGCCGGCGACCACGTGGATCGAGTTCAGCGAGCTCACCCAAATTCCTAATATGATCCCCACCGCTCCGCCTAGGAACGAAAGCAGCATCGTCTCGGTGAGCGCTTGGCGTATCAACCGCGCGCGGCCCGCACCCAGGGCGGCGCGTACCGCCATTTCGCGCTGCCTTGCCATTGCACGCGAGAGCAGAATATTCGCCACGTTCATGCACGCCAGTAGCATCACTAGGCCCGCCAGAACCAGGAACACGCCCGCGATCACCGGGACGATATTTGTCGGATAAGGTTGCGGCCTTGCGAACGTTTCGCGGATTACCTGCATGTTGTAGCCGCGATCGGTCTCCGGGTATTGCTCCGCGAGCCGCGCCGCTACCAAGTTCACCGAACTCTGCGCTTGCGAAATGCTCACGCCTGGCTTTAGCCGTCCCATCACGCGGAAGCCGTGCGAACTGCGGTCCGTCCAGAATTTCTCGTTGCCATCCTGCGCCGCTACCGCGCTGAGAGGCACGTAGCCCTGCATATCGAAAATGAAGGCGGTGCCTTGGAATTCTTGGGGAGTAACGCCGATGACCGTCGCCGGTTTGCCGTTCAACAGCACTTGCTTACCGAGCACGCCCGCGTCGCCGCCGAATCGCCGTTGCCAGTAGGAATAGCCGAGCACCACCAGAGGAGCTTCTCCCGGCGTTTCTCCTTCGCTGGTCAGGAATAGGCGCCCGGCCGCCGGCTTGATTCCCAGCGCTGAGAAATAATTGCTGCTCACGAAGCTGTAAACAAATTGATCGGCCTGTCCATCGACGCTAAGTCCGCCGACGCCGATTTGGTATGCGAAAATGTCGGAGAATTCGTTGGTCTGCTTGCGCAGATCCTGGAGCGCGGGATACGACATCTGGAAAAGAAGCGGGGTTTCTTTCGGATGCGAGGCGATGACGACAAGCTGGCTGGCAGCGTGCACCGGGAGCGGCTTGAAGAGGAATTGGTTAACGATGCTGAAGATTGCGGTGTTCGCACCGATGCCCAGCGCTAGGGTCAGCACCACCACCAGGGTCAATCCTGACGAATTCCGCAGCACCCGCAGGCCGTAACGCACATCCTGCCAAATCGATCTCATTGCTACACCCCGTTAAACCGAATCATATCGCTGGAATAGAATACGCACGAAGCTGGCCAAGGATTCATCCCGGGTATCGTTGTGATTCAGTGCGGGTTACGGAGATTCATCTCGACGCTTAAAGCCCCGCACGGCACGAATACGGGACTTCCACGTTGCGGAATCGGACAGAGAACCCTGCCCTACGGAGTCAAAATTAGTTTTCGAAGATGACCTGGGCTAACGCGAAATTGCCGCTGTGGGTAATTGTGAGGGAGATATTCTTGGCGCCGAGTTTGGCGGCGAATTCGCCGGCTACACCACTGAGCCGCAGCACCGGCTTGCCGCCGGGTTGATTGGTAACTTCGATGTCGCGCCAGCGGACTCCGTAACGCCAGCCGGTGCCCAGCGCTTTCATTGTGGCTTCTTTCACCGCGAAGCGGCCGGCATAGCGCTCGAACTTATTTTTGTGGCGCTCGCAATAGGCGATTTCCGCGGGCGTGAAGAGGCGCTCGAGGAAGGGCTTGCCGTGGCGCTCGATGGCCGATTGAATGCGATCGATCTCTGCGATATCCAATCCCAGGCCGACGATCACGCTTGCTCCCATCGAATCGGTGAACCGCGTTCTACTTTCCTGGCGGATTATACCTATAATTGGGAGGTGAAGACCCGCAGCGCCACTCGTGGAACTCCGAGACTCCGCAATGAGAAGAACTCGGCCGTCGCGCAAAAACCGGCGCCGGTGAACGGCGCAAAGCATTGGTCTCAACGCCGCGCAAATGGAATCGTCGTGATCGAGGCGTTGCCGCTGGTCCGCCAGAAATGGCTGACGCATGGGTTCAGTACGCGCGCCGGCGGAGCCAGTCGATTGGTGGATCTGTACGCGCCTTCGAAGCCTGCTGAAGCGGTGCTGAATCTGGGCTTCAGCGAATGGGATGAACGTCCGCGGGTGGAGCAAAACCGGCGGCGCTTTCAGAAGACGCTCGGTGCTGAAACGATGACGCTCGTCGCGCTCAGCCAAATCCATTCCGACATCATTCACGTGATAGACGCTTTGCCGGAGCAGCCGCTGCAAGGCGACGCGCTGGTGACTGCGACGCCGGGCTTGCTGATCGCGGTACAAACCGCCGACTGCATTCCGATTTTGCTGGCTGATCCCGAGCATCGCCTGGTGGCCGCGATTCATGCAGGTTGGCGCGGGACGCTCAAGCGTATTGCCGAAAAAACCGTCGGCCGCATGCGCATGCTTTTCGGCACGCGGCCCGAAAAAATCATCGCCGCCATCGGTCCCGGGATTGGCCGGTGTTGCTATGAGGTTGGCCCTGAAGTCGCGAAGGAATTTGGCAGCCAGTTCGAAAATGCCCGCGAATGGTTCGATGGGCCTTACGACGCGCTCGCGGCCGGCGAAGATCCCAATCCTTTGCCATGGCTGACGATGATGCCGCCTGGCCACCAGCCGCCTCCGCCGAGCGTGCAACTTGATCTGCAGGCCGCCAATCGCAGCATCCTCAAAAATGCGGGCGTCGCCGCGAAAAATATCTCCGTGAGCGACCTCTGCACGTCTTGCCGCACCGATCTTCTCTTCAGCTACCGCCGCGAAAAAACAACAGGGCGTCTAATGGCCGCGATCGGCATTAAGTAGCGCTGGCGTCCCCGCCGGCATCTTACGATCGCGATGTAACCAAATACGCGAGCATCGACGGACTGAGCGGCTCAATTCATCGAAGTATTGAAATAAATTTTACGCCAGTGATTTTCTTTTTAATCTAAATCGAGGTCGTAAGATGCCGGCAGAGACGCCGGCGCTGCTTGCTATCTGGAAATTACTTGCGTTTGATTGATCGAAATCAGGCGGTAGCGGATGCCGCGCCAGCGAATTTTATTCGTCGCCAGCGAGGCGCAGAAATTTATGAAGAATAGAAACGGAATGACCGGAGCCAGCACTGTCCAAGTCCATGACCACTCGCGCATCTGCGTTTTCCACTCGGGCAGCAAATCTGCGACCGCGATGGTTCGCAGCGCACCTTTAATCGCCGCGAAAAGTGGAATCGCCAACGAGAGCATCAGAGTCTCGCCCCACACGTCGCCCGCGATCATTTGTTTCAGAATCACGATAAACGCCACCAGCGAAGTGAGCACATAGCTCGCGTTTGTGACCGCCGCCACCGTCCACATCGTCGGCGAATAGACGCGCGTCAAAATAATCTGCCGGTTGGTAAATTCGAGCAACTCGTCCCACGTGGTTGCGTACGGCGTGGGCGCCAGGCACTCGGGCACGAATTCGATTCCGCGGCCGTCGTTGCGCAAGGCGTTTGTCAGCGCCAGGTCGTCGCTCACCGCGCCCTGCCAGTAAGCTAGCCCGCCGATCTCCTGAAACACTTGCCGCCGAATGGCCGTCCCGCCGCCCCAGCAGAAATTGCGCGCGTGTTCGCCAAGCATGGTCGCGATGCTCGCGTTCCAAACTGATCCGACCGCGCTGGCCAAGCCACTCTTGCCATTGCGCTTCACCGGAATCAGCCAGCGATATGTGGTGGTCGCGCCGACCCGCGCGTTATTCAGCGGCGTTACCAGCTTCGTCAACCAGCCGCGGCTCGGCGCAATATCCGAATCCGTGAAGACGAAAACGTCGTAGGCTTCGTTCAGCCCTTCCACTGCTTTGGTGAGATTGCTCACCTTCTCGCCCACATCTTCCGGCGGTCCGGCAATCACCAAATGAATCTTGCGCTGGCTGAGGGATTTTATGCGCTCGATAGTTTTAACGGCACCATCGGTGGCCTTCGCCACCACGAAAACTAGCTCGTAGTTGGGATAATCGAAGTGAGTGAGCGCCTGCAAATTCGACTCAAGCCCCGGATCGGCGCCCTTGCACGGGCAAATCACCGCGACGCGCGGGCTATAAAATCCCGCGTGCGTAGCCAGCCGCCGCCGCACGAAGCGCAGCCACACAACTCCCTGCACGGCCGAGTAAATGCCCTGCAGAAGCTGCTGGATCGCCAAGATGTAGAAAAGAATCAGCACTTTCAGCGAGATTAGCAGATTGTGCGGAGTGCAGCGCCGCGTGCGAGTACAGGTGTGGCGTCATCGTTACGTGCGAGTTGAGGGGAGCGACTCATTCCAGCTTCTCGCACAGGACGTGGTAGAGTTTCGCGTTGGTACATCGCGGTTCTTTTGTCGCGAGGTTTGCCATGAGTCAAACGCATAAGACTGGCGGTGACACCATGCCGCTGCGATATCTCCTCAGTGGTCTCGGTTTAGTTGCAATTGTGCTTGCTGCTGCCTTGTTTGCCGCGGCGCAATCAACGCAGAACTTGGACTCCACTAAGGCGGATCCACAACACCACACCGTCGTATTTGAAAACGACCAGGTGCGCGTGGTGCATTACTTGCTGCGCCCCGGAGAAAAAACTGCCAAGCATAGCCATCCGGATGGCGTGAACATTTTCCTCACCGACGTTCATTACAGGAATACAAGCGAAGACGGTAAGAGCACGGAACTGCAGGCTAAGGCAGGAACCGCGGCTTGGCGGCCGGCGCTGACGCACGTGACTGAGAACATCGGAGACAAACCGCTCGAGGGAATTTTAGTCGAGCCGAAGCAGCCACATTCTTCGAGGCCGGCAAATTCCGTTGACGTAACGACCCTGCCGATCGGCGGCAAACTTGCGAAGGTTGTGTTTGAGAATGAGAAGGTCCGCGTGCTGCATTACCATTTCGAGCCGGCGCAGCAGGACGAGATGCACGGCCATCCCGACAGCGTGCAAATCGTGCTAACTGACGCGCGTACCGAGGTTACGACTCCCGGTGGCAGAACGACGACGGTGGAAGCGAAAGCTGGGCAAGTGGTGTGGCGACCGGCGCTGCAGCATTCAGCTCGGAACATCGGCGACAAGCCTATCGATGGAATTCTGGTGGAGATGAAAGGCGAACCCGTCGCCGCGAGCAAGTAGTGGCGCTCCTGTCCGGTGTCCTGATCGCCGGCAGGCTCTTCCTGTAGCAAATCGCCGAACGCCTGCGCGCGTTTGACACTGGCCTGGAGTGTGCATAGACTTTTCCCACTCCCTTGCAGGGAACGACTCGAATTCAACTGGAGATGAACCGATGGCTACTCCCGCGCAACAGATCGACCCTTCCAAGCTGAATACTTTCCTCGGTCAGGCGATTGGCGAAATGGGTGCGGCGATGAATGCCGCTTTGATTGTGCTCGGCGATAAATTGGGACTGTATAAAGCGATGAACGGCGCCGGGCCGATGACTTCCGAAGAAGTGGCGAAGAAAACCAACTTGAACGAACGTTATGTGCGCGAATGGCTTTCGGCACAGGCGGCCGGCGGATTTTTGACTTACGATCCGGCGGCGAAAACATTTACGTTGCAGCCGGAGCAGGCCTTTGCGCTGGCGATGGAAGATAGCCCGGTCTTTCTGCCGGGGTTTTTTAATATCGTTTCGGCGGTGATGAAAGACGTGCCGAAAATCGAGGAAGGATTCCGCACGGGAAAAGGCGTGGGATGGCATGAACATGACCACGAACTTTTTCACGGCACCGAGAAATTTTTCCGGCCGGGATACCGCGCGCACCTGGTGAACGAATGGATTCCGGCGCTGGATGGGGTGGAGGCGAAGTTGAAGGCTGGGGCGAAAGCGGCGGACGTGGGCTGCGGGCTGGGCACTTCGACGATATTGATGGCGCAGGCTTATCCGAAATCAACTTTTGTGGGCTCGGATTATCACGATCGTTCGATTGAACTGGCGCGCGAGGCGGCGGCGAAAGCGGGAGTTGGAGATCGCGCGAAATTCGAAGTTTCCGCGGCTAAGAATTATTCCGGGACGGGGTATGACTTCGTGGCTTTCTTCGATTGCTTGCACGATATGGGCGATCCTGTCGGCGCGGCCAAACACGTCCGGGAATCGCTCGATCGCGACGGAACCTGGATGCTCGTCGAGCCGTTTGCGAATGACAAGCTCGAGGACAATCTCAATCCCATCGGCCGCATTTTCTACTCGGCCTCCACAACGCTGTGCACGCCGGCTTCTCTGTCGCAGGAAGTGGGGCTGGCGCTGGGCGCGCAAGCCGGCGAAGCCCGGCTGAAGAAGGTCCTGAACGACGCCGGATTCACCCGCGTCCGCCGCGCAGCCGAGACGCCGTTCAACATAATTCTCGAAGCGCGGCCGTAAGGCGCCGTACCGTACCGCTGGCGTCCCGCCGGCGCTACCTAATTCTCCCGACGCGCAGCGAATACGCGCTTTAGCGCTTGCAGCGTGGCTCCGCGCAATTGCGTTTCAAATTTGCCCGCGGCTCGGCGCGCTTGCTCCAGCATCGAAGGATCGATCAGCAATCCGCATCGATCCACAAACGGGCCGGAAACCGCTGCCTTAGCGCCACGCGCCGGGACGCTCCGCCCGCGCCCCGCCGATTCATAAAGATCATAGTCTCGCGCAAATTCTTCGAACTCCGCCTGCGTCCAACGCAGCGCCTGCCCCAACGCCGCGAAAAACTCCTCACGAAATAGATTCAGCGCCGCGGCCTCAGCCGCACTCTGCCGCGCGATCTCGGTTCCGCGCATTGGAAGCCCCGCGCGTTTCGGCGTCGCCGCTGCTTTTTTTACTTTAACCGAACCACCGCGGCCCTTTTTTCCCGCTGCAGCCCCCCGCGCGCGCGATTTATTTCCCCCAGTCTCGCCCAATCCCAAAAATTGCGGCGCCAATTCATCCACGTGCGTGGCCATAGCCAGCAAAGCCTCGCGGCGCACCGTAATCATCAAATCGCGGTGAAAAATCGGCTGGGTAATAATCCCCGGCCGGTCGAAGTCGTTGGCATAAGCCCGCAAGAAGCGGATGACGTAAGCGTCGCGGTCCAAGGTAGCCACCATCAACCCCGCCGCCTCGCGCCCTCGCACAGCAATTTGTCTCGGCGTATATCCCATACGAAAATTTGGCCCCGGTCGAATCTGGGCAATTCATCGCTCTCAGACGAATTGCTAGTCGTACGCGATCGCGGCAGAACGCGCAACCCGAATTGCGCAACAGCCATGTGGTGGTAACATACCACATATATGGTATACTAACACCACATGTTCGATCTGCGCTCAAAGTCCCGTCAGAAACTTTTGGCGTTTTATTTCATAAATCCCACCTCGCGCCTGCACCTGCGGGATCTCGCCGCCCGGCTGCACATCGACCCGTCGAATTTGTCGAAGGAGCTGGTAAAGCTCGAGCGCGCCGGCCTATTCCGATCCGATATCAGCGGGCGGCAAAAGTATTTTCAGCTTAACCGCCGGTATCCGCTCTTCCAGGAAGTTCGAAGCATCGTGTCGAAAACGATTGGCGCTGTCCCGTTGCTGGCGCGCTCGCTGAACAGCGTAGCCGGAATTGAGGAAGCTTGGCTATTCGGTTCGTTTGCCCGAAATCAACAGGATGCCGCGAGCGACCTTGACGTCCTCGTGATTGGAGTGCCGCGCGGCGAATCGCTCGCGGTTGCCATGTCGAAATTAGAGCGGCAATTGGGGCGTGAAATCAACTATACGATGCTGACGCGGAAGGAATTCAAAACGCGGCGTGCGCGGAAGGATGTTTTCCTCGAAAACGTCTGGCACAATAAACGAGTATCGCTTGTAGCACTGCACGAAGAAACTCAAGCCCCACCGCGTTGATTGGGCGCAGATCGATCGCTTTCTCGCGAGCGCGGAGAAGAAACTCGCCTCGGCCCGCAAGGTTCTCGCTTTTGATGAAGAAGCCTGCTTGCAACAAGCTTACGAATCAATGCTTAAAGCTTCGCTGGGCTTCATGTTTAGCCACGCGGTGCGCGCGAGGAGTCAGCCGGGGCACCATATTGCCATCATCGAATTCGTTCGCGCGCGCTTTGACAAGAAGCACGCGGCACTAATCATCGTATTCGACCGCCTCCGGAGAATGCGGAACTTAGCTTTGTACGACGATACAGGATTTGTATCTCGGCACGACGCCGAACAAGCTCTGGAGGCGGCGCGGGAATATCTCGGGGTCCTTCGTAAGGATATTGCCGACAGAAAGCCTTGAACGCTGTTACGCTGCATGATCGGATACGCTCCGAATTCCGGCGCAAATAAAAAAGGCCCGCCGATGTGGCGGGCCTTGGTTAAGTATTCGGGGCCGAAAAGCGGGAGGGTCTGCGAACCAGACCCCCCCTACAGTTCATGCGGCGATTAGTGGACTGGAACTGTCGTTGGGCGATCTTCGCCGCGACGGCCGCCGCCGCTCACGGGACGTAGCGGCTTTTCGAGTTTGCCCAACGCTAGCTCCAGGGCTTGATCCGCCGTTCTTACGAAGTGGATCTGTAGGCCCTCGGTCAGCTCGGGCGGTAGATCTTCTTTCACGTTGGCTTCGTTTTCGCTCGGCAGAATTACTTCGCGGATGCCGGCGCGTTTTGCGCCCAGCACCTTCTCTTTAATTCCGCCTACCGGCAGCACTATGCCGGAGAGCGAGATTTCGCCGGTCATCGCCACGCGCGGTCGAACCGGCCGGCCGCTGAGCAAGCTGACCAGCGCCGTAACCATCGCAACGCCGGCCGACGGGCCGTCCTTCGGGATTGCGCCCGAGGGAACGTGCACGTGCAAGTCCTGCTTGCGGAAGAAGTCGGGATCGATTCCGAATTCTTCAGCGTGGGCGCGGACCCAGGTCAACGCGGCGCGCATCGATTCCTGCATAACTTCGCCGAGATGGCCCGTCATTGTGAATTGCTTGCCGCCGCGCATTGCGGAGGCTTCGATGAACACGATGTCGCCGCCGGCCGGTGTCCAAACCAAGCCGACAGAAACGCCGGGCTGCTTGACGCGCTCCTCGACTTCTTTTTCGAGGCGCACTTTCGGCACGCCGAGAGTTTCATGAACCACTTCCGGCGTAACGATGTGCTTTTCGGTCTTGCCTTCGGCCATGCGCCGCGCCTGCTTGCGCACGAGATTGGCGATCTCGCGCTCCAGGTTGCGGACGCCGGCTTCGCGCGTGTAGCTGTGGATAATTTCGTGGATCGCTTCGTCGGTGAATTCGATTTGCTCGCCGAGCTTGATGCCGTGCTCCGTCGTTTGGCGCGGAATCAAAAAGCGCTTGGCGATATGGACTTTTTCTTCCTCGGTGTAGCCGGGCAGCTCGAGGATCTCCATGCGATCGCGCAATGGCTCGGGGATGGGATCCATCCAGTTGGCCGTGGCGATGAAGATGACCTTCGATAGATCGAACGGCACATCGAGATAATGATCGCGGAAGTTGGCGTTCTGCTCGGGATCGAGCACTTCCATCAACGCCGCCGCCGGATCGCCGCGGAAATCGCGGCCGAGCTTGTCCACTTCGTCGAGCATCACCACTGGGTCCATCGTTTCGGCACGGCGAATGTGCTGAATGATCTGGCCGGGCAGCGCGCCGATGTAGGTGCGCCGGTGGCCACGTATTTCAGCTTCGTCATGCATGCCGCCGAGCGAGACGCGCACGAATTTGCGTCCCATGGCTCGCGCGATGGATTTGCCGAGTGAAGTTTTGCCCACGCCTGGAGGCCCGAGGAAGCAAAGGATCGGTCCCTTCATGCCGGGCTGCAGCTTTTTCACCGCGAGATAATCGAGAATGCGCTCTTTTACTTTCTCGAGATCATAGTGATCTTCGTCCAGAATGGTTTGCGCGTTGTGGATGTTGATGTCGTCGGTGCCGGATGTCTTGTTCCACGGCAACGAAGTCATCCACTCGAGATACGTGCGCGCGACCATGTATTCCGCCGAGGCGGGAGTCATGCGTGCGAGGCGCTTCAGTTCGCGATCGCATTCCTTTTTGCCTTCCGCGGACATGCCGGACTCTTCCACTTTCTTGCGCAGCTCATCGACTTCAGCCTGCGTGTCGTCGGAATCGCCCAGTTCCTTCTGAATGGCCTTCATCTGCTCGCGCAGCAGGAATTCTTTCTGGCCTTGATTCACTTGCTCCTGAACTTGCTCCTGGATGCGATTGCGCAAATCCAGAACTTCGCGTTCTTTGGCAAGTTCGCGGACCAGAATTTCGAGACGCACGCGCACGCTGGCTGTCTCAAGCAATTCCTGGCGCAGCATGGTGGTGAGCGATGGCAGAGTGCCGGCGATGAAATCGGTAAGACGCGCCGGAGATTCAATCGTATTGATCGCGCTCTGCAAGTCGTCCGAAAGTTGCGGTGAACGAGCTACTACGTCGCGGAAAAGCTCCTGCGCATTGCGCTCGAGTGCAGTCAGGCCGGAATCGCGCTCGGTGTCGAGGTCAGGCTGCGGCTCGACTTGCGCGCGCAAAAATGGCTTGATGCCCAGAACTTCCGTGATGCGAATTCGATTCAAACCTTCCAGAAATGCGACTACATTTCCGTTCGGCATGCGCACCATCTTATGAACTTTGGCGGCCGTGCCGACCATATGCAGATCCGTGCCCGATGGATCTTCGGTGCGCGGATCGAGTTGGGCCACAACGCCCAGGATCTTATCGTTGCCCTCGAGTGAATCGAGCAGGGCCAACGAACTCTCGCGTCCTACCGTCAACGGCATTACCGCGCCGGGAAACAGAACGGTGTCACGGACGGGGAGGATCGGCAAATCTTGTGAACCAGATTTCGGGTTGGGTGTCACTGAGTCCCCCTTGGGTACCACTATCACATATCGGCGTACGAGGAATTAGATGCAATTAGAAGGAAAAGGTGGCATTCGGATTCATCAGCGTTATAAAGCGAAGTGAGTGTACCACGCTAAGGTATGACTGTAAATAGTTCAAGTAACTGTAAATAAGTGACTTACAGTAAAGAATGCGATGCCCTGAGGAAGGGGCGGGGGCCAAATCGACCGTGACTACTTCGTCGCGGTCTTCGATTTATCTGCGATGGCTTGGCGGAGTCGGGCCAAAGCTTCGTCCGGAGTCTTAATGGTGCCCTCGAGCTGGGCATCCTCGATCGCTCGCAGCATTTCTTTGAACTCGGGCCCGGGCTTCAATCCGAGTGCGATCAGGTCGTCACCGCTGATCAGCCGGGCGGGGCGAACCTCAGCCGGTGGCGTCTCGGCCAGGAAGCGCCGCACGAATTCGTAATTCTCGAGATTGCGATGGCTTGACAGGCAATCCAGACGATGCAGCTCGAGATGTTCTTCGAAGTGCGGCAGGCGGACGAAACGCTTCAGCGTCGATTGCCGCATCTGCGGAACATCTTTGAAGCGCAGATGATTGGCAACCAGCAGCGCAATCTGATCGGTCTGCTCATTCGAGAATCGCAGACGCCGGCAAATCACTTCCGCCATTTTCGTGCCCACATCCACATGATTATCGAAACGAATGCGGCCCTCGGGTCCCGGCGACGGCGTGAAAGTGGGCGGCTTGCCCACATCGTGGAGCAGCACGCCCCAGGCCAGCGTGGGCGACACTCCGGCCGGCAACATTTCGAGCATGAGCAGCGTGTGAATCCAAACGTCGCCCTCGGGATGAAATTGCGGCGGCTGCTCCACGCCCTTCATGCGCGCAATTTCGGGCAGCACGTGCGGCAGCAAGCCAAGCTCATCAAGCAATTCAAATCCGCGGCGCGCAGCGCCTTCGGTAAGAATTTTAGTCAGCTCGTCGCGCAACCGTTCCGCCGAAACCACCAGAATCTCAGGCGCCAATCGGCGAATGGCGGCAGCAGTTTCAGGCTCGATCGCAAAATTAAAGCGCGCCGCGAATCGCACGGCGCGCACCATCCGCAGTTTATCTTCTTCAAAGCGCCGCTCAGGATCGCCGATAGCGCGAATGATATGCGCGCCCAAATCTGCGCGTCCTCCAACATAGTCCAGCACTTCGTTCGTGCGCGGATCCAGCAGCAATCCGTTGATGGTGAAATCGCGCCGCAGCACATCTTCCTTCGCCGATGGCGTAAAAACGACGCTGTCCGGATGCCGCCCGTCCGAATAACCGACGTCCGAACGGAAGGTAGCAACTTCAACCTGGGCGCCGTCTTCCACCACGAGAATCACGCCGAATTGCGCGCCAATCGCCAGAGAATCGGGAAATAATTCCTGAACGCGCTCAGGACGCGCGTCCGTAGAAATGTCGTAGTCGACCGGCTCGCGGCCCAATTCCAAGTCGCGCACGCAGCCGCCAACGAGGTAGGCCTGATGGCCTGCCTCGCGGAGCGTGCGGGCGATTTTGTCGGCAAGTTCGCGCGCGTTCATGCGCCGATTATGCGGGATTTTGCGATTGCGTGCTAGGTCGTGCGTCAGCCTGCGGCTGCGTTTTTATTTCTTGTGCTGGCTCACGGAAAGGACATTGCCATCGGGATCTTTGAACCACGCCACCTTGTCACCGTTGGGTGTCGACCAAATGCCGCGTTCCTGATCTTGCACGAAAGGATATTTTTCTGTGGCCACTCCGCGATCCACCAGCCATTGCACTACCTGTTCGATATTCTCCACTTCCCAGCCGAGGATGGTGCCTTGCAGCGGGGTGAAATTTGCCACTTTGACGATGCGAATCTTGTGGCCACCGATGCTGACGACCAGCGCGAATTGATCGAGGCTCACGAAATCGCAGCCGAGTTTGTCGACGTAGAAGCCGCGCGCTTTGTCGTAGTCCTTCGTCGGTACGAAGCCAACTAGTTTTCCTGAGCCAAGCATTTGGACCTCCTCGTTCGCGTGCCCGCTGCGGAATTTGTGGCGCTCATTCTATCGCGAAATTGCCGGCGCAACATTTGCAGCACCTAAAGTAGCGCCGGCGTCCCCGCCAGCATCTTACGAGCACAAATGCAAGTAAAAGCCGGAATTACGGACGGCGTGCTCACACAGATAAATCGTCTTGGCGGGCTTGTGGAGTCCGTCGTCGAGTGGTGCTTGTGGCGGGATCGAAGTCGTAAGCTGCCGGCAGGGACGCCGGCCCTACTTGAACGCGCCGCCCCGTTGAGCCACGCGCATTAGAGCGGTCTAAGGTTGACGGCGATAGTAATCTGAAAGATGGAGCGCCGATTGCTCTCGCTTTAGCGGAGCAAATTCTGTGAGCGCTGCTGAAATTTGCAACAGCGAACGGGAAATCCTGGAGCGTTTTCGCGTGCCCGAAGCACAATTGCCGAAGGTGCCGGGATATTTCACGAATTTCATCGGCGTGGAGACCAGCTTCGTTGTGTTCCCGGATGTGCAGCCGCGCGGTGGACGCATTTTTGGCGACTTGCCGATTCCGACGGACGGCTTATATGGCGGCGCGCATGAATATATCTCGTTGCTGCAGGCTATCGAGCGGCAACGCGATGCCGGCGAAATCACCGCCGTCGAAATTGGCGCCGGCTGGGGACCGTGGATCACGGCGGCGGGAGTAGTTTGCGCGCGCCTCGGATTCCGCCGCATCGAGCTGCTCGGAGTGGAAGCCGATCCCTACCGCTTCGAATTCATGCGCCAGCACCTCGAGCACAATCTCGGGAAATATTCGCGAGCGGAAAAGCCGGAAATCGTTTGCCGTACAGTTTGCGCCGCCGCTTGGACCGAAAACACTAAGCTATTTTTCCCGGTGATCGATCCCAGCCGCGATCATGGCGGCGCTGCCGTGACCGAAACTAGCGCCACCGATTATCGCGGCGTGGCCATTCCGCACCGCGCCGTCAACGGGCTCAAGCTCGAAACGATTTGCGAGCCGCTCGACAAAATCGATTACATGCATTGGGACATTCAGGGCGCGGAGTTGGACGTCGCCTTCAGTTGCCACGAATTTCTGAGTGCCCGCGTGAAATCGCTTTTTATCGGCACGCACAGCCCGCGCATGGAGGGCGGCTTGATCCAGCTATTCCACAAAATGCGTTGGGATTTGCTGCATTACAAGCCGTGCGTCTTCAAATATGATCTCGCCAGGCCATCCATCGAGGGCATGGTGATTTCCGATGGCGAGCTAGTCCTCAGCAATCCGCACTTGTAGGGGCCGGTCCGCCTCGGCGGAGGCTCGCTTTTGGCCGTTTTTTTCCGCGGAAACGAAACTGGGAGTTCAACACCCACTGCCACAGCGGGAGCGTCGTAAACCCGCCCCCCTACGTTAACTTGAAGACCAGACACGTCACGTCGTCGTGCTGCCGTGTGGCGCCGACGAAGCGATCGACATCATTCATCAGCTGCTGCAAAATTGACGCTGCGTCCGAATGACCGACCGCCTGAATGCAAGCAATCATGCGCGTTTCGCCATACTCCGAATCCGTCTGGTCGCGCGCTTCGACAACGCCATCGGTGAAAATTATCAGCGCGTCGCCCGGACTGATCGCGATTTTTGTGCAGTCATAGCCTGTGGCCAATCCCGGCGACACAATTCCCAGTGGCGGGCCGCCTTCGGTCAGGCGTTCGATGCGGCCATCCGCGCGTCGCAGCACGGGAGCATTGTGCCCGGCACCTACATACGTGAGCGTGCCATGCGCGGCGTCGAGTTCGGCGAAGAACGCGGTGGTAAAGCGCAGGCCATCGAGGCTATGCGCACAAGAATAGCGATTGAGCGCGCGAACGAGTTCGTCGAGCGGACCAGGCGCCGCGGCAAGCGTATGCAGACTCGCTTGAAAAGTGGCCATGAGCAAAGCAGCCGGCACGCTTTTTCCCGCGACATCGGCGACGACAAGAAGCAAAGACCCTGGCTCGTTGCTGCCCGGCGCCGTCGGCCGCTCGAATGCGTCGTAGTAATCGCCGGCCACCGTGTTTGCCGGGCGCGTGGCAAAAGCAATATCGACGCCGGGAATCGCGGGCGGTGCGTGCGGCACGAGCCAGCGTTGAATTTCGCGCGCGATTTCCAAATCGCGTTTCATGATCACGCGATCGGCAAGCTCTAGCGCCACCAAAATAAAGAATGCGATCGCGGCAAACTCGTAGAAGTTGCCGGTATCTTCGCCCTTCGCATGCGGCAGGAAAATTTCGATCACTGGAAAGAAAAACAAGCCGACGGCGATCAGCATCAAAATTCGCCGGGCCGGCGAAAGCTTCATCAACATCACATGAAAAAGCGCCCAGGCCGAGCGGAAGAATCGCTTGATGCCTCTCTTTTGCGGCAGCGACCCCCAATCCACTTCGCGCGAATAGAGGCCGTAGCTTTCGGTTGCCTCGCTGCGGAATTGCCGCCAAAGCTGATCGATGGCCAAGCCGTTGGTAACGCGCGTCCAGAAATCCCCGACGTCGCCAACAGCGCCGCTAACACGCGCCCCAAACGGTTTCTTAACCGAAGCGTTCGACGAGGATGGATCGGAAGTCATCGGAGGGAATTATAGGACAGCGCGGGTCGTATGAGAAAAGATGGACCAACATGCACGAGCGATCGGAGTCCCGGCTGTTGTACTGCTGGCGTCCCGCCCGGCTCTTACGAGCAAACCTGCGGCAAATGGCGCGATCGACGGCGACGCTCATTAATACCGGCTCATTCAGATGTGCAGTCGGACGGCGTTTGTGGCGCTTGGCAAAATCTGCGTTCGTAAGAGTCGGCAGAGATGCCGGCGGTACAAAAGCTAATGTTTATCGGGGCTGTTGAGCGAACCACCCAGCTGGATTTTGTTGAAGCCGAAGCGATCGCGCAGTTTGTCGGCAGCGCGAGCCAGGCGCTCAAGTTTTTCTTTCTGCTCGGCATCGAGTAAAGCCAGTTGCGTCGTCGCGCCGGTCAGCGATTCGAGCGAAACGCCGACCAGACGCAGCTTGGCGCGCCCGTCCCAATTTTGCGCGAACAGCGATTTCGCCGTTGCGGTGATTGCTCCGTCTAAATCCGAAGGCTCGGCAAGAGTTTTGCTGCGCGTGATGGTGCGGAAATCGGTGAAACGAATCGTCACGCTTACCGTGCGCACGTAAAGTCCGGATTCGCGCAAACGCTTAGCCGCTTTTTGCGCGAGATAGCTGAGCGTCGATTCGAGATGCGCACGATCGTGCGTATCGACGCCGAAAGTTTCGTTGTGCGAAATCGATTTCGGCTCGGCGTCCACGAAAAATTCGTAGGAGTCCTGCCCCAGCGCTTTGCGATAAAGTGCCGTCCCCCAGCGGCCAAAGGAATCTTCCAGTTTTTCGAGCGGAATAGCGGCGAGTTGGCCGACCGTGCGAATGCCGCTCGCATTCAGCGCCGCTTCAGTGGCGCGGCCGATGCCGGGAATCTTTCGCACGTCGAGAGGCGCCAGAAAATCTGCTTCCATGCCCGCGGGTATCCAAACCAAACCTTGCGGCTTGGCCTGATCCGAGCCAACTTTCGCAACGAGCCGCGTGGATGCCAACCCGGCCGAGCAGGGCAGCCCGGTCGACTTGCGAATTTCGCGCAAAAGTTTATCGGCGGCAACGAGCGGCGGCCCGTGCAGTCGTTCGGTGCCGCTAAAATCGAGATAAGCCTCATCCACCGAAGCCATTTCCACGCGTGGCGCATGACGCGCAAGAATCTCCGCGATCCGATCGCTCCATTGCGAATAAAGTCCGTGGCTATTGTTCAGAAAAATTCCGTGCGGGCAGAGCTTGCCAGCCGTGCGGAGTGGCATCGCCGAATGAACGCCAAAGCGCCGCGCTTCATAACTCGCAGAAGTGACCACGCCACGCTGATCTTTTTGTCCGCCAACGATTACCGGCAACCCGCGCAACTCAGGCCGCGAAAGGAGCTCCACGGACACGAAGAAGGCGTCCATGTCGATGTGCAGAATCGGAGTAAGCGCGCTCGCCGAAGCGGAAGTAAATTCGACCGTAGCGCTCGGTGTCGCACTAGTCGCAGGCGGTGAATGTTTGGCGCGGAATCGAGCAAGGTCCGGCATGGCCCGGTGGAGAGAAGAATATACACCCGCTAACGCGCGGCGACTTACATAAGAACAAATGGGACTTCAAAAACGGCTGGCTTCGCTTTGCGCGAGTCTTTGGGTGGGCGCGCACAATCCATGTCCGGCCGCGCGCCCTCCCAATAGCGCATGCGAAGTCGCAACTCGCCATGAGACGGCGGCCAAAAGGGATACTCAAGCGATTTCTTCGATTCCAATACGACCGCCGAGCGCGAACCGCTCGCGCCGACCATCAACACCTTCCAGCCCTGTGGCGATTGCGATTCGATTGTAAACGGGACCTGAGTGCTGACCTGCGGATCCTTGGTCGTCGAAATTTGCCCCGATTCAACGCAGATTGTTATGGGTCCCCGGCTGCCGTTCATGACGGTCGCCGTGACTTTTTCTTCGATATGATGATTCCCACGCGGCACGCTCACTCGAACTTGCGCTCGGACGGCGGGCGTCAACGCCAGCAATGACAATAGCGCAACCAAGATTCGCGACAGCATCGAACTAGTGTCATCTCGATATGTTGCCGAAAACCATCGCATGGTTGGCGGCTGACGAAAAGATGTCATTTGGGCGCTGCGTGAACCGAAAACGTCGTGTCCTTGGCGTTGTGCGAATCGGGCGGTGGATGTGCGCAATCGAGACTCGGATGCGCGCCCTGCCAGTAACGCATCTGCAGCCGGATCTCACCCTTCGTCGGAGGCCAGAATGGATACTCGAGCGGCTTCCGCGGCTCGAGAACGACCGCCTCACCGGCACTTCCTTCCGGGCTGACCATCAGAACTTTCCATTTTCCGAGGACGCGCCCTTCGATGCTGAACGGGACCGGCGTGCTCACCGCGGTCGGGCCCGATTTTGATACTTGCCCGGACATGACGCAGATAGTGACCGTTTCGCCGCTTTCATTCTCTACCGTCGCCGTGATTTTTTCGCTGACCACGAAACTTTTCCCAGGCACAGTGACGCGCACTTGCGCCGATAAGCTCGCCGCGAACACCAACACGAGAATCATTGAGCCTGCAATGGTTCGAAGAACGTTCATATTTTTGATCCGATTCAAAGGTGGATTGAATTGCGTTCACAGCTATGGACGAAATCCATGGACGAAAGGTTTCTAGCCATCCGCTGCGAGCGCGGAGATCACGCGCGGAATTCCGGCTAAGTCGTTAGTGACGCGGATATCGCTCCAAGCGCGCGTTTGCTCCAGCATCTGCCGCACGCCGGGAAGGGAATTGTGGCCGAGTTCAAGAAGCAACAGTCTGCCCGATTTGAGAAAGGTGGAGGCCTCGCGAATGAGCGGAGCATAGATCGCCAGGCCATCATCGCCGGCAAAAAGGGCGATCGGCGGTTCGTGCCCGCGAACTTCGCATTGCATTCCCGCAGCTTCGCCAAGCGGAATGTAAGGCGGATTGCTGACAATGACGTCAAATCGCGGCACTCGTTCCCGTAGCGCGGGCTGCCAGCCGGCGTTTTTGTGCGGAGCGGCAAAATCACTCGTGTGTTCTGGATTCTGCGGCGAGAGGCTTTCGTCGCTGCGGAATAATTCGAACAGATCGCTCTCAACAAACTGGATGCGATCGGCGACATTGTGCCGCGCGGCATTCCGTCGAGCCACCTCAAGAGCCTCGCGCGAAATATCCGTAGCAATTATCTCCGCATGCGGAAGCTCATGCGCCAAAGCTACCGCCAAACAGCCAGAACCGGTGCCGATGTCGACGATTCGCAGCGGCGCATTTTTGCGTTCGGTCTCGAGGCGCTCAAGCGTCGCTTCAATCACGTGCTCGGTCTCGGGGCGGGGAATCAAGACAGCAGGAGTCACTTCGAAATCCAGTCCCCAAAATTCCTGCTTGCCGGTCAAATATTGTGTAGGAGCGCCGGTGGCGCGTTGAGCGATGAGCGCTTGAAACTTCTCGAGCGTGGCCAACGGGATTTCGTCTTCCGGATGCGTGTACAGCGAGGTTCGATCGCGGTCTAGCGCGTGCATCAATAGCAATTCGGCAGCAAGGGCGTGGGAAGGCACGCCGGCGGATTCGAGGCGGGTCCTTGCTTCTCGCAATGCGCTGCGGCTATTCATCTCTGTGGCAGCATTTTTCTACGTCGAGCGGGCGGATAACTTAGGTGTCGCCGAGTTCTTCGTTCAGCCGCTCGGATTCATAGTGCGTCACCAAGGCATCGACGATTGGCGCCAGCTTGCCTTCCATCACCAGATCGAGCTGGTGCAGCGTCAATCCTATGCGGTGATCGCTGACGCGATTCTGCGGAAAATTGTAAGTGCGGATTTTTTCGGAGCGGTCGCCAGTCTTAATCTGCCCGCGGCGCTCGGCCGCGATCAGCGCATGCTGCTTTTCCTGCTCCTGCTCGTATAGACGCGCGCGCAGAACGCGCATCGCCTTCGCGCGATTCTTGATCTGCGATTTTTCATCCTGCTGCGAAACCACCAGGCCTGAAGGAATATGCGTGATGCGCACGGCCGAATAAGTAGTGTTGACCGATTGCCCGCCGGGCCCAGAAGAGCAGAACGTATCGATGCGCAGATCTTTGGCTTCAATCTTGATATCGATTTCATCCGCTTCCGGAAGCACCGCGACGGTCGCAGCGGAAGTATGAATGCGGCCCTGCTGCTCCGTTGCCGGCACGCGCTGTACGCGATGCACGCCGCTCTCGTACTTCAACTTCGAATAAACTTTATTGCCCTGAATTGCCGCGACAACTTCCTTCATGCCGCCAATCGAGGACGGCGAGCTCTCGAGCACCTCAACGCGCCATCCCTGGGTTTCGGCATAGCGTGAGTACATGCGAAATAGCTCACCGGCGAAAAGCGAAGCCTCGTCGCCACCCGTTCCGGCGCGAATTTCGACGATGACGTTCTTCTCATCATTCGGATCGCGCGGCAGCAGCAAAAGCTTCAATTCGCGCTCGGCATTTTGCAGCCGTTCCTCAAGAACGCGCTGCTCGTCGTGCCCCATCTGCTTCATCTCAGCGTCGTCAGTCTCAGCGAGCAATTGCTTGACGCCAGTGAGCCCCTTCTCAATTTCCTTCCATTCGCGATATTTATTGACCACCGCGGAGAGCTCCGCATGCGTCTTCGCGAGCTTCTGGTAACGCGCTGAGTCTGAATGGACTTCAGGCGATGAGAGTTGCTGCGTTAACTCCTCATACTTCGATTCAATCTGGATCAGCTTGTCGTACAGCTTGTCTTTTGACATGGCTGTGCCTCGCGAACACGCGAAATGGAAATAGGAAAATAAAAACGAGAAAGCTTGCCGGTTGATGCAGACGCCGTCGGTGCGGCGCGAGGGATTCAGCTAATAAAACGTTGCAGTCATTGATAACAGCCTGAAACAAGAATAGGCGCAAGGTTAGGGCCTGTCAAATTGGCGTCCGCCGGCGCGTTGCTGTGGTCTGCGTCGTGTAATACGATACGTCCGCGACTATGAGCGAAACCGCTACGCAACTGGCACAAGCCGCGCGCGATGACGCGGGCATGCTCTTCGGCTTTTGGTATCCGGCCGCCCGCTCCACACTTGTTCGCCGAAATCAAATGACGACCGCGCTGCTGCTGGAAATTCCGCTGTCGCTCGGGCGCGATCGCGAAGGCCGGCCGTTCGCCATGCGCGATGCGTGCCCGCATCGCGGCATGCCGTTGTCGTTCGGGCGTCTCGAAGCGAACAATGTCGAGTGCAGTTATCACGGCTGGCAATTTGATGTGCACAGCGGGCAATGCGCCGTGATTCCCTCGCTCACCGCAGATTCCAAATTAAAGTGCGATCGAATTTTCGCAGATGCGTTTCCCTGCGAAGAGCGCGACGGCTACATCTGGGTTTTTGTTCCGGAGCCCGACGCGCGCACGCAATCTCCATCGGCGTCAGCGGCACCAACGCCGGCGCCGGAGCTGCCGAAATTCAGCGCCGATTTTCACATCGCGCATCTTTCGGCAGAAATGCCGGTAAGCGTCGACCACGGAATCATCGGCTTGATGGATCCGGCGCACGGTCCGTTCGTTCATCAAGCGTGGTGGTGGCGCAGTCGCCGCAGCATCCACGATAAGCAGAAAGCGTTCGAGCCAATCGCCAACGGTTTTCGCATGAGCACGCACACTCCGTCGTCCAACAGCGCGCCATACAAATTGCTGAAAGCGCTTTATGGCGCGCCTGTGACGACCACGATCGATTTCGTTCTGCCCAATATGCGCTTCGAGCAAACGCGCTGCGGCCGCGCCTGGTTTTCGAGCCGCGCCACCGTCACGCCGGTGCGCCGCGATCTCTGCCGGCTCGATTTTTGCGCGGCGTGGAATGTTGCGCCGTGGGGCGCATTTATCGGCGCGGGCTTGCGCGTTTTCGGTCCGCGTTTTATTCGGCAGGATACGGAAACGATGGCCAAGCAATCCATCGGATTGAAGCATCGGCCGAAATTGATGCTGATCGATGATGCGGACCGCCCGGCAAAATGGTATTTCGCATTGAAGGCGGCTTACCTGGAATCGCGGCGAACGGGCGCGCCCATGGTGCATCCGATGGATGGACCGGTCACGCTGCGATGGCGGTCGTAAGATGCCGGGCTGAAGCCCGCCGCTACGAAGGCAATGCGCCTAGTCTGTGATGCTGCTCAAAAACGGATAATGATCCGCCGCTCCCATAAAAAACAGCATCGGGAATGACAGCCAAAAAGCTACTCTCGCCGCGAATAGCGACCACTGGCGCAGCCGATCCGCTTCAGGCGGCATCGGCGTCCCATTTTCAGCGGCAGCCCGATTCCACTGAATGAGCTTTATCTGCACGCGCCAAACAACTCCCCACGCGTTCATCAACATAATCAAACCAAGCCCGCCGCCAATGCCGATCGAGAGATGGCTATTCGATGAGTTCGGGCCGCCATTCGCAACCAGCGCCGCGTAAGACGCCGCGATTACAACAATCGCGATCAGCACGCCACGCAACGCGCGCTGATTGATTGCGCCGCCCCACGGCATTTGCAGCGCGTAAATAATCACGTAAGCCACCATCCAGATCGCGAACCACTCGCCGAACCAAATCCCCAGCAGCCCAGGCCGGCCTGCATTCGCCGCATCCTGCTTCAAAATAATGGTGAAGTACCGCAGCCCGACGAGCACGGTAATCATCGCCGACCAGCGAAACCACGACATCGCCCGCGACATCAATGGCGCATAGATTTTTGCACGCACCGAAGGCTCAAGCGCGCCGAACAAAGGCACGCCAACTAAATTGAAAAAGTACAGCAAGCCAATCCAGATAATTCCGAAAACGATATGCAGCCAGCGCAGCGCGATCTCTTCGGTAGCGGTGCCACCGGATGGAAAGCTGATGTGCGGTTGCTGCACGGCGTGAAAGAGAAACGCAATTATTGTCGCGATCATGTCGAAAACCTCGGCGATACGCTAACGAGCCTCGCAGGAAGTGTCAATCGATGGCCGCAAGCAGGCGAGCGCCCATCGCGCATGCTCCGCGAGGACCGCATCGTCGGATGCGGCGAGGCGCTCGAGCAGCGCCGAGATTTTCGCGTACTCGGATGAGCTTGGAGTCAGAGCGGAATTTCCAAGCGCGACACAAGTATTGCGCACCAGCCCGCGCCATTTCGTCCGCTTCACCGCGCTGCCGCGGAATTGTTCGCTGAACTCTTCTTGAGTCATGGATGCGAGAGCTGCAAGGCGCGGCGAGAAGAGTGATTCGCCTTCTATGGCCGCGTCTGCGGGCCCAGCGCTCACGGCTTCATTTTGTTTCGCGATGAGCGGTCGCGGCAAAAATTCGGCGAGCGGAGTCACCGGCACATGGCGATTCCATGGACAAACGTCCTGGCAAATATCGCAACCGAAAACCATGCGGCCGATGCCGGGACGCAGATCCTCGGGAATCGCGCCGCGCAACTCGATCGTCAGATAAGAGATGCATCGTCGAGCATCGAGAAGATAAGGCTCGGTGATGGCCTCCGTGGGGCACGCATCGATGCACAGGCGGCACTGGCCGCACAAATCTGCGGGCAGCGCATCGCTCTCGCGGACCGACGGCTCTAGCTCCAGCGTCGTGATGATCACGCCAAGAAAAAGCCACGAGCCCAACTCTTCGTTGATAAGCATCGTGTTCTTTGCCAGCCAGCCAAGTCCGGCGTGATGCGCGGCGACTCGCTCGACGATCGGTCCGGTGTCCACATAGGCGCGCGCTTCGAATGGCTCGGTGGATGCTTCGTTCATCGCGGCTACCAGGGCATCGAGCTTTCCTCGGAGCACGTCGTGATAATCGTCGCCCCAGGCGTAACGCGAGATCCAGCCGCGCGGAACATCGTCTGCTTGGGAAACTGGGACTTCTGTCGAGTAACCGTCCCGTGTGCGGTAATTCAGCGCCGCGACGATGATGCTCCGCGCGCCTTCGACGACACTCCGCGGATCGCTGCGGCGCGGATCGCGCAAGTAATTCATCTCGCCGGCATGTCCGCGCTCTAACCATTCCGGCAGGCGCGACAATTCTTCAAAAGCTTCGGCCCGCGCAACGCCGCAAAGATCGATTCCCAACCCGCGAGCTCGCTCCAGAATCCAAGATGTCCGCTCGGTAGCGTTCACGAGAACATCATGCACGATTACACCAAGCCCGGCGTGCAAATTTGTGGCCCAATTAGCAAGCCGCGGTGAATTCGTAGCGGTGCCCTTCAGGGCAGCATCCGAGTTCGGTGAAAGAAGATGCCACGCTGAAGCGCGCCGCTACGAAACCAAATCTGCTTCTAATCGAGTGCTGTGCCGCGGGGACGATTCGTTTTGTTGCCGGCTTTTCGCTCGGAAGAGCCGGCGAGACGCTGGCGCTACGAAACCCTGCCTTTGCTAGCGCACCTGCCAGTTGGGCTGATACAATCCCGCGACATGGCTAACTGGCGGCAGATTCAAGCCCGCATCCGCAAGGTGAAGGACACTCCCGAGGCTGCGACGAAACTCGGCGAACTTTATGCCAAGACCCGCGACGCGATGGTCGCGTTCGAACTTGCCGCCGTGGAAGAGCGCGCCGCGCACAACGACGAAGCCATCAAGTGGTACACCACCGCGCATCAGAGATTCCGTCGTCAAGATTGGAAAAAGCGAGTGGAAGAAGCCCTCACGCGTTTAGGCGCCCCGATGCCCGAAGGCCGGCCCGGCGATAGCGATGCCGCGCACGCGGACGAACACGAACAAGGCGCAGACAGCGCCGTTCAAATTTCTGTCCTCGGAGAAATTCAGGAGCCGAGCGACGAAGAATTGCCCTCCGGCAACATCGCGGATGAATCCGACGATGCCGAAAGCGCCGACGATCAGGCAGCCACACAAGGCGCCACCGAAACTTCCGCAGAAGCCGCCGAAGCAGGCAAAAAGCGGCGCCGTCGCGGGCGTCGCGGTGGACGAGGCCGCCGTCGCGGCCCAGCGGCTCCGGCTCTGCCGTCAGAAAGATTCGCGCCAGCGAGCGCCAGCAGCCCGGCGCCGCGAACGTCGCAACGCACGCCCGTTCCGCCAAGAATGCCAGCGCCCCCGCGCATTCCACCGCGCATGCCCGCGCGCCCGCCCGAAGCTACCGACGAATATCCGCGAGCGGATAGCGCGCCAACCGAGCGCCCGAGTTTCACCGCGCGAAATCGCGTCGCCGATACGGTTTCAGAAGCTCCCATGCTGCCTTCGGAGCGCGTCGCCCACGGACGCGGCGGCGATCCGGCAATCGCCTCAAGGCTCTCCCATTTTGAATCCATGCTGCGCCGCTTGCTAGGCAGCCAACTCCATAGCCTGGAAGAATCCGATGACGCCCCAGCTGGGCCAGGCGTCTTCCTAATCGCCGATTCCGATTTGGTGACTTCGTACTACGCGGAATCCTGCAAGACCCTGCGCATTGCTCTGGGCCAATTGGTGCGCGGTGGACGCGGGCGTCGCGACAGCGCCGGGCCGTCGTTCAAGTCCAAGCTCGCCGAGCATCTCGAAATCAGCGAGGCCAAAGTTGGCGATTATTTGAAGAAGCATTGCGTGGTCCGCTGGATACAACTCGATGACGAAGCTACGCATTTCGCGCATTTCGTGATTGGAGTTCTGCGCACGCCTCTGAACGACGAATAGTCTCGAGGCTTTGCGATTTTTCCTGCGCTCGCGGCTCTTCCTCCCAAATCGATTCCGCGCAAAAAAATCGGGGCAGAACCGCGTTTGCGGGTCTGCCCCGGTACCTTGCGAACTTTCAAATAAAACATGACCGAAAAGCGGGCGGGTCTATACACCAGACCCTCCCCTACAAAAGCGCCGCTAGAAATTCAAGTGCAGCGCCATCTGAATGAACCGCGCGCTTCCCAAAGTATCAGTGATGAACCCGATATTCGGGGCCGGCGCGCTGTAACACGGAACGGGGTTGAAGCAAGGATTCAGCGTTACGTTATTTTGGGGAGCGTCGAAGCTGGGATGGTTAAACAGGTTGAAGAAGTCAGCCTCGTACTTCAGTTGGAAGCGCTCCGTAATTTTGAAGTTTTTCTGCACCGAGAAATCGAATCGATTTTGGAACGGCGCGCGGAAAAGGTTCCGCCCGTTCGTTCCGAAACCTGTTTCGAAGTTGTCGCACGCAGTCGTAGCGGGGCCGTTTCCGGGTTGCAGCACCGTTGGCCCGCAAGGCGGCACTCCCATTTGCCCCGGCGACAACAAAGGAATCGTGAAGTCCCCCGGATTGAAGTACTGCTTGCCAGCGTTGACTCCGGTCGTTCCTTGCGTCTGCGCCTGTTTTGGCGTCACTCCAGGCGCCAGTGGAAGTACCGGGTTCGTGACAAAATCGTCCGCGCTATAGAAGATGCCTGCCACCGATCCCGAAAAATCGTAAACCGTAAACGGCTGCCCGCTTTCCAGAATCGTCACGCCGGAAATCGCCCAACCGTTCACGATATAGTCCGTGAATCCCTTCGCCCAACCGGCCTTCGGGAACTGATACACATAGTTGATTGAGATCACGTGCGTGCGATCAAAGTCAGCGGAGGAATAGCTCGATTTCGGATTTAGTGGATTGTTCCCGTTGTAGAAGAGCCCGAGACCGCTCTGCTCATCGAGAGCATGAGACCAAGTATATGACCCGCCAATTTGCAGTCCATGGCTCATTCTCTTGGTCACTTGCGCCTGGAGCGCGTTGTAATGCGAGATTCCCTCGGCCTCCCAGAAGTCTGAGTTCGGGTTGTAGCCGATGAACGGAACACGCAGTGCCGTGTTCCCGTCCGAAAAGGAGAACTCGCCGATCGTCGTTTGAACTTGTTCGGTGGCGAGTGGGTTGAAGTTTGCATCCTGAGCTTGATACCCGTACGAGAAGGTTTGACCGTTAATCGGATTTGAAGGCGTAGCGATTCCCGGCTGGTTGAATGGGATCGGCATCACTTCATGGACGCCATGGTTTCCCAAGTACGCCAGCGATACCAGCAGCGTGTTGGTTGGCTGCCACTGCAGGTCGAGATTCCAATTTTCCGAGTACGGCAGTTTATTTCTTGGGTCGTAGCCACCGAACAGGAACGCCAGATTCGCGAATCCTGTCGGAGTGCATGTCGGTGTCACAGGTTCCGCGCAGCCGCTCAGTTCTGACTGATTGTGAATCAACGCTTGCACGCCCGTGAGGTTTGTCGGCGGAGTGGGCAGTGGCCCAGTTCCAAAAGGCGCGCCGAAACACCCGGGCCCGGTACACGATGTGTTGACCGGAATGGCAAACGGTTCCTCGGTTGTTACGCCGAACGGGCCGCTGATGCCAAGACCGGCACTCGGAGAGAGTTCCGAGAAAAACTCTCCGCGATCGTAATACATTCCAAATCCTGCGCGAATTGTGATGTTCTTCAAAAAGCCCGGCGCCCACACGACGCCGATGCGCGGAGCGAAACCCCACTGGCGCCCCGTCAACGTCGAGTTGCTCACGCCCTTCGTTCCAAACGTCTTGTTATTTCCCGCGACCACCAGCCCGAACTTTTCGATGGTGTCGCTCGCCAGGTCATACGAGTAATCGGACGGATAGAAGTTCGTCAGCAACCCATATTTCTCCCAGAGCGGGCCGTCCCAATCCCAGCGCACGCCTAAGTTCACGGTGAGATTTGGGCGAATCTTGAAGTTGTCCTGCACGAACGACCCGGCTTGATTCGCGCGGAAATAGCGGTTCGTCTCGCCGGAGAGCAAGACTCCGCCGCCGTTGCGTCCCCCGAATTCGCCTTCAAGGAAAGTGGCAAAATTCTTGAAGTTGAGGTTTGCGACGTTATTCTCGCGGTTCAAAACGTTGAGCTGTGTGTAGGAGAAATTGAATCCGAAGGAGAGGCTGTGTCGGCCGACGACCCAGTTCAAGTCTGTGGATCCTTCGAATTCGTTCTGCGCCACACCGGCGTTGGCAAAATTGCTCGACGGCCCGATGAACAGCTTTCCAAACGTGAAGTTGTCCGCATTTTCGATGGTGATGCCAGGAAAATTAGCGCCGGCCGCGCCGGGAAGTGAGATTCCGGCTTCGCTGGTCGTTAATTGTTGTCCGGTCGTGGCGTTCCCCACTTCGCGGATAAATCCGAAACGCTGCTCCCAGGTCAGGTTTGGAGCCAACGTCTTGGTGTTCTCGAGGGAAAACGTTTGGCTTCCAGCATTCAGCCTTTGCGGAAATCCCAGGGTCGACGCGATTGCGAACTCCGCCTGACTCGGGTTCCGCTGGTAGTAATACTTTCCCGACAGACGATCGCTTGGGCTCACAACGAAGTCCAAGTTTCCGTTCACCTGGTCGGCATCAAACGTACTCGAGGGGCCTTGAATCAGCGCTTCAGCGCCCAGTTGATTGATCAGGTTGGGATCCGTGATGTTCTGAGACGGAATCAGGAACTTTCCAGCCGGTGTTTTTGCATTCAATATGTTCAGTGAGACCGGATCCACATCTGCAGCAGTGAGACTCGTTCCGAAATTCGCGTTTGCGAGGGCCGCTAGTGTGGCAGCATCGCGCGTGTCGGTCAGACCTGGAGGTACAACCGTGCTGCTGACGGCGCCGTTGAATGCGTCTCGCACTCTTATTCCTTGATACGACCCGAAGAAAAACAATTTATCCTTGATGATCGGACCGCCAATATCCCCGCCGAAAACATTTCGCTTCAGTCCCGGTGCGTCCGCCACCAGGCCTGTGGCCTTCAGAAAAAACGGCGCGGCATCCCATCCGTTCGTTCCGTGATATTCGTACAAGCCGCCGTGAAAATCGTTCGTGCCCGACTTCGTGGTCAATTCGATATGTGCGCCGCTGTTCTGTCCCTGCGAAGCGTCATACATCGAAGTTGTCACGTGCAGTTCTTCGATGGTTTCCTGCGGTGGTGAAGGCAACGCCTGTCCGATCGCGTTGTACACCGACGTGCTCGTTTGCGATTGTCCGAGGGTCGAGAAAGACTCGCCGGTGTTCAGGATAAATCGATTCGTATTGTCGTAACTCGTCGATTTTCCATTGAACAGATTGTTGGCGTTCACCGAGTTGATGCTGAAACTGTTGCTTGTGTCGCGTTGTCCGTTCGCCCAGATGGCCTGATTTCCCAATCCGGCTCCGGCTCCTTGTCCAGAAAGCAGGTCGGCGCTGACGCCTGGGGCCAGCGTCGCAAGCTGCGTAAAACTCCCCGTCCCTAATGGAATGTTCTCCACCAACTCCGAGCCCAGCGTATAACCGTTCGACGTGTCCGTCTGGTTCATCAGTGGCGTGGCTTCCACCGTCACCGTCGCGGAGACCTGCCCCACTACCAGCGCAGCGTTTACAGTGGTCGTCAATCCGCCACGCACGAGAATCTGCGTAAAGACCTCGGTCTTGAATCCGTCCTTCGAAACAGTGACGCTGTAAGTTCCGATGGGAAGATCAACGACGCTGAACGATCCGTCATTCCTTGTAGAAATCGCTTCCTCCAGGTTCGTGCCGATATTGCGCACTTTTACGGAAGCGCCTTGCACCACCGCTCCGCTTTTATCCGTGACTGTGCCGTTGATTGAGCCAAGAGTGGCTTGAGCTTGAACATGAACTGCGAACGGGAACGTGAAGCAAATCAGCAGCACGACGAAACGAAGAGTCGTTCGATTCATCGGAGACACCCCTTCCCCCGCGGTTTTAGATTTTTGAATGGACTGCACCAAGGAATGCGCAAACGCTCCACACTGCCCCGAAACGAAACTTGGAAGTTAGTACCCTGCCCGCTGCAAGGTGTCAAGGATACTACCTGTGGAAATCGCCTACGCAGCCTGCTCCAGCCAAAAAATCTGGCATTCTCCAAGAGTGACGGCACAAAAAGAATCGGTTATGAGGCGATTGTGAATGCCGGGTGAACGCTCAGTATCGCGGACCGGTCGCCCAATTGATGCCCGAATCCCGGTGGCGAGGACGGCAAGATGGCATGATACCCGTCGCGGCGGCCACGCGCCAACATGGCCCGAATCCGGCGGCGCTACATCGAATAAATAGGGAACCGCATTTACCCCGGTGCCGGAAAGGGGCCGTTCCGGGAATTGTGGGGCATTTCGGGTACGTTCCTCAACCCCATAGGCTGCCCCTAGTTACCGTTTAACCGCGAATACGCCCCTTTGGGCGATTCCGGCTGGACGTAGGTATCCGAAACCGGCAAACTCTGGTACGGTAAGACTTTAGGGCGCAGTGTAGCTATTGGCAGGGAGTTGGTGTTCCGCATCGGCGCTTCATGACTTGGGGGGCCAAGTCGGTAATTTAGGGTTTGCTAGATTTATCTGAGGAGGGCTGGAGTTATGCCCGCAACTAGAAGGATCGCAAAGTCATTCGATTGGGTGCTCTGCAAGGCGGCAGCGGTCACCTTTGACACCATTCAATTCTTCAATAAGCGCAATCCCAATCCGTCTTTCACGCCGAAATGGTCCGATAAGCCGCTGCTAAAGTCCTGGGAGAAGAGCAAGCCGACACTCGGCTGGCCGCGTACCACGGATTCGCTCTGCCCCGGCTGCGTCCACGACGCGCGCGAGGCGATATTCTCCGGCAGTAAGGACTTCACGGATCTGGTCCATGAGAAAGTCGGCGAGGTAAAGGCTCAAATCATCGAGCGCGATGGCCAAGTCTGGATGGTTAAGGAATGCCCGATCCATGGCCGCTGCGAAGATTTGATGGCCATCGATTCCAAGTTCCTTTCCTGGATCGAGAAGAATTTCCCCGGCCGCGATATCCCGGCCCACAACGACGAAAAGCTCCACCGCCATGGTTCCAGCACGGTGCGCTATGGCCGCGGCTCGGTTCTCACCGTCGATCTAACGAACCGCTGCAACATGATGTGCGATCCCTGCTTCATGGACGCCAACCAGGTCGGCTACGTCCACGAGCTAAGCTGGGAAGAAATCCAGGAAATCCTCGATAACGCGCTGATGATCAAGCCGCGCCGGCAGATGTCAGTACAGTTCTCCGGCGGCGAACCGACCATGCATCCTTACTTCCTGGACGCGGTCCGCTACGCGCGCAAAGTCGGCTACAACAGCGTGCAAGCCGCCACGAACGGCATCGAATTCGCCAAGAGCAAGGATTTCAGCAAGAAAGCATTCGAAGCGGGTCTGCGCTATGCCTACCTGCAATTCGACGGCATCGGCAACGACGCCAACAGCCACCGGCAAGTCGGCAATCTCTTCGACGTGAAGTTGCGCGCCATTGAGAACATGCACGAGGCCGGCATTGAAATCGTCCTGGTCACCACCATCGTCAACAACGTGAACAACGATCAAGTAGGCCCGATCGTCAAGTTCGCCATGGAAAACCCCAAGAAAATCGCGTTCGTATCGTTCCAACCGGTCTCTTTCACCGGCCGCGACGAGGAAATCACTCCCGAACGCCGCATGCGCCAGCGCTACACGCTCTCGCATCTCGCGCAAGACGTCAGCAATCAGGTAGGCAAAATCGAGCCCACCCGCGACTGGTTCCCGATTTCGCTGGTCAGCGTTTTCGCCGGCTTCTCGGATTTGGCCCACGGCCCCGATTCGCAATGGGGCTCGCTAAGCTGCGGCTGCCACCCGAACTGCGGCGTGGGCACTGCGATCATGATCAACAAGGAAACGAAAGAATGGGCTCCCGTCCCGCGTTTCCTCGACACACCCCAGCTAGTAAGCGACGTCACCGCCGTAACCGACGCCGCACGCGGCAAAGGCTTCTCGAATTTCATGATGGCCATGGCGCTGCTCAAGAATTACAAGCCGTTCCAAGCACCGCCAAGCCTGGCGCTCTATGATCTCTTCAAGAAGTTCGACAAGACCTGGGCGCTCACCAAGGGCGCGGACACCAAATACGGCCGCACCAGTCCCGAGCGCACCTACGAAGACGCCATGAAGCGCCGCCAAAGCGATCCATGGAACTTCCTGTTCATCGCCGGGATGTGGTTCCAGGATCTTTTCAATTACGATTTCCGCCGCACCGAAATGTGCATCATTCCTTATGCCACGCAGCAGGGCGAAATTTCCTTCTGCGCTTACAACACCGGCATTGGCTGGCGCAAAATCATCGAGAACATGTACAAAAATGCGACCGTCGCGCAGTGGTACAAGACCCACGGCAAGCACGAAATTTACGCGAAGGGCAAGAAAGTTGACCTCAACAGCTACGAACATTCCTTGAGGATCGACGGCGACGACGCAGCCCGCATCCGCCACCTCGAACACGACATCCCGCAGACTGCGGCCGAAGAAGACCGCATCCGCCGTCGTCAAGCCATGGAAGAAGCCGCCAAGGTCCGCAAAATTTACGAAGAGCTGGTGCTGAAGAAGGCTCCGGAGACGGTAGTGCAAATCGGCAGCATCGCGGGCATCAAAGCAGCCACACCGGGCGTGCAGGTAGGCCTAACGTCAATACAACCAGCAAACGGCAACGGCCACTCCAATGGAAACGGCAATGGCGCAAAGTCAACGCCAGCAGCCGAAAAGCCCGAAGCCGCCGTAGCCGGCGACTAATTCACAAATAAAATTTGAGAATGGCAACAGCCCCGTGCAAGAAACGGGGCTGTTGTTTTTTGTAGCACAGCCACTCGTGTGTCTGTCGCGGCGATTCTCGAAGGCCGTCCCTCGCCGAGGATACCGAAAGCCGGCACAGCCAGGAGTGGCCGTGCTACTCGACATTGCGAGATTTTCTTTGGTGGAGTAGTTTGTAGGAAATTGGTGGAGATGACCATGAAGACTTGGAAGCGATTAGGGTTGGTGATTTCGCTGCTAATCGTCCTGCCGTTGACTTCCTGCGTGCCTCAGTTGTCGCTGCAAGCCTGGTATGGCGAGAAGGATTTGGTGTTGGAGCCGGGATTTGCCGGGAATTGGTTGCTGCTGGATAACGATAATAAGCCGCAGGATTCGCAGGCTTGGAAGTTCGTGCAGGATCTCGACAAAGGTTACACGGTTTCGTTCGAGGATCCCGAGCAGTCGGGCGTGCGCGAGGCGTGGGAATTGCGTTTATTTCGCGTGAATGGGCAGCTTTATGCGGATGTAGTGCAGCTGACTTCGAAACTCAAAGATGCGGATTTGGCGGAAAATTTCATTCCGGGACACATGGTGGGTACGGTGAAGCTGGACGGTGACAAGATTTCGATGCGATTTTTGGACGATGAATGGACGGCCAAAGCGGTGAAGGCGAATGCGGCTTTGATCAAGCATGAGATGGTGGCGGATTCGGCGGTTTTGACGGCTTCGTCGGCGGAGTTGCGGGATTTTGCGTTGGCGCATGCTGGGGATGATAAGGCGTTTGCGGTGAATTTTAATTTTGTGCGGAAGAAGTAGTAAAGGTCGGGAACGGCAAAACACTACTACGGCAATCTCGGACTTCAGTTTCCAAGTTTCAGAACATTCCTAACTCTGCTTCAAACCGAACGCCTGCCTTCAAAGTCTAATGCTTACTACCAAAGACCTCGCCTCTGAAGAGGTGGGCTACATTTACGTCGCATTGGCCGGCGGGTTTTTGAGATGCATCTAGGAGATTGCTTATGGGAAGTTCGTTGCCGGGGCGGGTGGCTGCTAATCCTACGCAGTACAACATTGAGGCGATTGCAAAATTGGAGGAGGACGCGCTTCGCCGCCGGAGCGCTACCGAGCGGGTTAGCGACGTGATTGCCGGGTTTGTTGGCAATGTGGGATTTCTGTTGCTGCAGTTGAGCTTGATTCTAATCTGGTGCCTGTGGAATTTGCGGGTGATCCCTGGGGTCAAACCATTCGATCCGTTTCCGTTTGGAGTGCTGGCGATGCTGGTTTCTTCGGAGAGCGTGTTTCTTACTATTTTTGTTTTGATCAGCCAGGGGCGGATGTCGCGGCAATCGGAGCGGCGCTCGCATTTGGATTTGCAGGTGGGCATGCTTTCGGAGCAGGAATTGACCACGATTTTGCAGATGTTGCAGAAACTTTGCCAGCATATGGGCGTGAATGTGGAGGCTTCGAAGCAGGAAGTGCAGTCATTTAGCAAGGCGACCGACGTTCATAAATTGGCGAGCGAGCTCGAGGATAAATTGCCAGAGAAGTGAGGAAGCTTCACTACTTTTTTGCGAGTAGGGTCAGCGCTGCGAGCGTGGCGGTTTTTTGATCTGTGGTCCAGGGCGGGCCGATTGTGCGGCCTTGGGCGGCGACTTGACGCTGCATTTTTGCTGCTGTTTTGCCGAACTTTACATTCATGGCCTCGATGAGATCGCGCTCTCGCACTCCGGTTGTTGCGAGACCACAGCTTTGGCAGGCTTTGGCGAAGACCTCACGAAAGAAAACGCCTTCGGCGGTGTGAAGCAGCGGGTGAGCAGATAGGATTTTTTCGAGCGGCGGTAACGGGCGGCCCGACGCCAGGACTACCGCTGCGCCTTTCACTCGATATTTGCGGGCGTTGAGTTCGCCTAGCAGATTGCGGATTGCTGTTGTGGCGATTTGCTTTGTATTCTCGAAGCAGTTCTCGATGAATTCTCCGGCGCGAGCTAATTCCATGTGCTCTGCGAAGTGATAGGGTTGTTTTGCGCCGGGGGATTTGGGGTCGATGACGACGATGCGGCGGCGATCGATGATTTCGATTTTGCCGCCGGTTTCGTAGTGCACGGCGACGAGCGCGCCCCAGCCGGAATGCATTCGAACGCCGATGGCTGCGAGCTTCATCGTCGAGGCTAATTTCCGAATCAGTTTATCTGGAACTGGGTGCGATCACATTTTGCTTTTCGAGTTCTCTGGTCACGAGCTTTACCAGATCCTTGATCACCTTCATTACCGAGCCACTGTCGAAGACGTTCGTGGTGCCGGTCCAGACTAGCTCGCCATCGGGCTTGGCGGTGGAATAAAAATTCACTTCCACCTGGGCCCGCTTCTCGGTTTCCATATAGCCGGGAGAATAGACGACCGGGACCAGCGCGTCGTAGTAACCGTAAAAAGTGGAGTAGTAGGCGACCGGCTCGTAGCCGACGTCGGGCGGAACGTAGTTGGTTTTCGTCGTGTTTTTGGTTACGAGGGCGGTGACGATGCCGTCGAATTTCTGTTTGCGCACCACCCATCGCAGATCGCTCTTGTCGATGGGCGTGGCGTCGGGGCGCGGAAGGAATTCGTAGCTGGGGGCCGCGGTTTCGCCGGGGCGGGTGATGGCGGCCACCAGTTCATCTTCGAATTCGGCGCGGTTTGCGGCTTTTCCGCTGATTGCGAGGACCAGGATATTTTGGAAAGTTCCGCCGGAGTAATTCGGATTCTTCCAGCTTAGGGCGAGTTTCGGGGAGCCGCCGGCGCCGATGACGGCGCTAGCCAGGACGGCCAGAAGCAATGCGGATATTTTTCGCAATTCCGTGTCTCCGGGTTGCCAGTTTCAGATGCGTGCGGGCTCCGCGGAGAGTCTACCCCGGTTTGGGTTATTCGCATGAAGGATTGCGCGGCGCAACAATGGCATAATGCGCGGGCGAATGGAGGAAGACGGATGAAGGCTGCGGTATTGCATACGGTTGGTGAAGCGCCGCGATTCGAAGAATTTGCTGAACCGGCCGCGGGCAAAGACGAGGTGATTCTGCGCGTGCGCGCTGCTTCGTTGAAGCCGGTGGACCGGCAGATTGCGAGCGGCTCGCACTATGCCAGCCCGCGCGAATTGCCGGTGATTTGCGGAATGGATGGAGTGGGTGAACGCGAGGACGGCACGCGTGTATTTTTCGGCGGGCCGCGACGGCCATATGGCGCGATGGCGGAAAGGACTGTGGTGCCGGGGCTGTTTTGTTTTTCGTTGCCGGATGAGATCGATGATGAAACGGCGGCGGCGCTGCCGAATCCTGGCGTTTCTGCGTGGCTGACTTTGACGCAGCGGGCGAAATTGGCGGCGGGCGAGACGGTGCTCATTCTGGGCGCCACCGGAGTTACGGGCCAACTCGCAGTGCAAATTGCGAAGTTGCTAGGCGCGAAACGGGTGGTTGCCGCGGGCCGCAACGAGCGCAGGCTTGCCCGGCTGCGCGAGTTGGGAGCGGATGCCACGATTCAGCTCGAGCAATCGCCCGAGTTGCTGAAGGGTGCATTTGCGCGCGAGGCTGGGGAGGATGGCTTCGACGTGATTCTCGATTATTTGTGGGGCGCGCCGACGGAGGTATTGCTTGCGGCGATTACGCGGCCGGAATTTGCGCGGGTGACGAAGGAGATGCGTTTGGTGCAGGTGGGCGAAAGCGCCGGGGCGACGATTTCTTTGCCTGCGGCGGTTTTGCGCAGCACGGCTTTGACGATTTCGGGGACGGCCGGATTTCCTTCGCCGAAGACTTTGGCGGAGGCCATGGAGCAAGTTCTGGGGCGCGGGGCACGCGGGGAATTGCGCATTGAGACGGAGCGAGTGGCGCTGGCGGAGATTGAAGCGGCTTGGACGCGCAAGGAAGAACCGGGGCGGCGAATTGTGATTTTCCCTTGAGCTTGCGGATGAATCAAAGCAAAACCAAAATCGAAAGGCCTCGCCTCGGAAGAGGCGAGCTACATGACTTCGTTGACGCGCGTCGGTGCCGATGTTAGATTCGCGGCCTCCCGACGAGCGACCCGTAATTAGGCCCCAATTCGGCGACGATCTTCAAAATTCTAGGAGGCACGATGAGAAAGTTTGTTGCGATGTTCTTGTTCGCGGCGGCATTGCTTACGGCGAATGCTGCGTTTGCGCAAAATCCCAATTACACGCCGGGTCCGGTCTGGCGCGTGAACTACTATTCGATCAAGACGGGGCAGGGCGACGCATTCTGGAAGGATGTGCGCGAAAATTTGAAGCCGGTGTATGACGATTTCAAGAAGGAAGGATGGCTCGTGGATTACAAAGTGTGGACGAATCCTACGGTGGACCATCCGGGCGATTGGGACGTTGCCATCGGGCTGCTGTATGCCAATTATGCGGCGTTGGACGAACTGGATGCCAAGGCTGCGACGGTGGTGATCAAGCACTTCGGGTCGCGCGAGGCGATGATGGATGCTGCGAAAAAGCGGGCGGAGTTGCGGGATTTGATCGCCAGCCATTTGGCGCGCGAGGTGATGTTGAAGTAACACCGCGATTTCGGATTTGCTGCTCGAGAAGTTTGGGCGTAGCGGGGCCGCCGGCCGGGAATAGTGCTCGGCCGCCGGCCTCAAATCTTTGGAACTTCCTGCCTGGCGAAACGGAATGGCTATAGGGGTTCGTTTGCCTGCGTATGCGCCGCTTCGCTGAAATCCGCGCTGTGAAATCTGCATTGATGCCGGAATTTGTTCGCGCCATTTCGCCGCTGCTGGTTGCGCTGCTGGCCTTTGTGCCGGGGACGCTCTTGTTTGGCCAGCAGGAAGCCAAAACGCCCGACTCGAAAACTCAGGAGCCGAAAATATCGGTGCAGTCGAATATCGTCACCGTGTCGGCGATTGTGCGCGATAAGAAAGGGCAAATCATTTCGGATTTGACCAAAGACGATTTCACGCTTGATGAAGACGGGCGACCGCAGGCGATCACTTATTTTGCGCGGCAGAATGATTTGCCCCTCGCCGTGGGATTGCTGGTGGACACCAGCATGAGCCAGAGGCGCTTGTTGGGGCAGGAGCGCAGTGCGAGTGCAACCTTTGT
>JABDFR010000010.1 GCA_013286465.1 Acidobacteriota bacterium
CGACGGTTCCGCAAGGAGCCGGGGCACACTACCCAATCCGCCCAGCCCTCCCTGTCGGCAAACCCCTCCTGACCCCCAGCTGACAGGGGGGCACGTCTGGACCATTCTCCTCATCTCTCAAGTTGAATGTCCTGCGCGGAATGAGCGCCTTGCTGGTGATTTCGTAGCGCTGGCGTCCCCGCCGGCTCTTACGAGCACAGGCTCTACAAAGGGCAACGCTCGACTTCGGACTACTCAGCGAATCAAAGGCAACGTAATGGAAATCCAGCGCCGCGGAAAAGTGCGGGCCCAGCGAGCACTTGCGCTCGTAAGAGCCGGCGGGGACGCCAGCGCTACGAAACCCGGTTAGCGTGCCTTAATAGTTTCTGGAAATTGTTAGAAGGACGTGCCGGCTAGGAAGATGTCGCCTAGGCCCGTGGCGAAATTGGCGACTATGTTTGTTGCTGGCGAGATGAAGGCTACTGTGTGGCCGTCGCCGCTGACGGCGGGGTGCAGCGAGACGTTGTTTGCCAGCGAGCCACCTAGCGAAATGCTTCTGAGCGACGTGCCTGGCGCGCAAGACTCGGTCGTCGAGCTGGCTGCTCCCTCGCAAGTGTTGCGCACGAAGATATTCTCGAAATTATTGGTCGTACCCGGAACCAGATTTGTGGCTAGCGAAGCGAAGGCAACGAATTGACCGTCGCTGGCATTCGCAATGGTCGAGCTGATGCTGGGCTGCTCGCTCAAGCCATTCCCCGGCGTCACGTTGTCGTTGGCGATCGAAACGAGGGTGGTGGAGGGAGTGCAACCCGCCGCGACAACGCCGCAAGTATCGCGCACAAAGATCTGCTGCGTGCCATCCGACGCGGTCTGCACCAGATTCGTCGCCGTGGACGCGAACGCCACGAAGCGCCCATCCGAAGTGATCGAAGACTGTCCGCTCGCGCCATTTGCGGGTGTCGTGCCGTCATTCGATGACGCCACCGCTACGATCTGCACGCAATCCGCAACGCCTGCGATGCAAGTCGCCGTGCGATAGACCTGGGGCACGGGAGGCGTCACGCCGCTTACCAAGTTCGTGGACGCCGAAGTAAAGGCCACATACGCGCCGCTTCCCGCAGTGGCGGGCTGACTGCTCGGAGCGTCGCCGGGCGTAGAACCATCCGGCGATGAAACCAAAATCGTTTTTGGCGTGCATGTCACCACGGTGGACGTGAGATTCAAGCAGGTATCGCGCAAATAGACCTGCGCGACACCTCCCGGATTAACTCCCTGAATCAAATTCGTCGCCGTCGAAATGAAAGCAACGTAGCGGCCGTCCGGACTGATGGAAGGCTGCGTGGCATCGGCGTTGGCGGCGCTCACGCCGTCGGCAGCGACCGAGACCAGAGCGGTGGCGCTCGTCGCGCAAGTGCCGCTGGTAGCCGTGGTGGTGCAACCGCTGTGCAGGAAGATTTGCCGCGTGGTTCCCGTAAGCGAGGGAAAATTCGGATCGAGATTCGTGGCGTGCGATGAGAAGGCGATGAAGCCGCCACTGGTGTCCATGGTCGGCTCGAGGCTGTCCGAATTACCCTGCGAGCCAACTTGCGTGCCGCTGCCCGCCGTGCCGGAAATGCTTGCGAGTGTGGTGGTGGGCAAGCAAGTGGCCTGGGCAAAACAAGTGTCCCGGACAAAAATATCCGAGACGCCGTTGGTATCGTCGTCGATCAAATTGCTGGAGATCGAAGCGAACGCCACGAAGCGGCCGGTCGAACTGATTGCCGGGCCGGAGCGGCTGGGCAAACCGGTGTACAGCAAATTCGTGGTGAGCGGCACGATGCCGTTGATCGCAAACAACAGTGGCTGCGACACGCCGCCGCCCGGAGCCGGATTCGAAATCGACACTTGCGCGACTTGAGCCGCGCCGAGGTCCGCTTGTGTGAGCGTCGCGGTGATCGAGGTGCTCGACGTATACGTTGTCGGCCGCGGGCTACCGTTGAAGAGCGCCTGCGATTGCGGCACGAAGCCGGTTCCGGTGATGGTCAGCGTGGCGTTGTTGCCGCCCGCCGCCGCGCTGGTTGGCGCGATTTTTGTAAGCACCGGAAGCGCATCGTTGATCGATAGCGCCAGCGTGCCGGTGCTTCCTCCGCCGGGAGCCGGATTCAGGACCCCGATATTCAGCACGCCCGCCTGGATCAAATCCGCGGCGGAGATGGTGGTTTGCAATTGCGTGCCGCTGACGATCTGCGACTGGCGGTTGTCTCCATTCACAGTAATCTGCGAAAGCGATTGGAAGTTTGTGCCGAAGACGTTGAGCGTGAAGCCGCCCCCGCCCGCCAAGGCAGTAGTTGGCGACATACTGGTGATCGTGGGCGTTTCGCTTTGAGTTTGCGTGATCATGAAGACCACTTGGTTCGACGTTCCGCCGCCAGGCGCAGGGGTCTGGACTTCGATGGTCACGTTGCCGGGCGTGTTGACGAAGGATGAGGAAATGTTGGCGGTCAGTTCGCTGCCGCTCTGAAAGATGGATTGAATGCCGCTGCCGTTAAAGAAAATCACCGATTGCGGTGCGAAGCCATGTCCGTTCACAGCCAGGACGAATCCCGGCGAGCCTGCTGGAATGCTGGGGGGAGTGAGCGAAGTAACTGTGGGCGAGGGATTATTCGCAACGCCTTCGCCGCACGATGCCAGCAGCAGCGCCGCCACGAATACCAACCGATTTTGGAGCGAACTTTTCCTCTTCAAATCCCCGGCTCCTTCTGAATCACAACGGTCACTCCGACCCGGTCACTTCGAACCCGCTCGACCGCGTGTGGGGCCCATAGAAGTGGCAACTGGAATAGGAGAGACTACTAGAGATGAGGGATTCGGGCAATCCGGATGCCTGGGTATTCGGCGACGAGCCACAAAACCCGCGTTCCCTTATCCACTTGCCCTTTTGCTTCGTCTAAAGGCACAATCGCGCGCCGTTGGGTGCTGCGGCGTGCGCAGGCGGTCAGATGGAAACCACTAGGAGATGCTCATGATGCGGAAATTGTGTTTGTTGGTATGTCTCATTGCGGTGAGCGCGCCATTCGCTTTGGCGCAGGATCAGGAGAAAAAGCCGGCCGAAGTGCAGACTACTACTGCGCCCGTTGCAATTCCTGCGGATGTGGCCTCGCGCGATGCGATTATGGCGGCTACTTACGACGTGATCTCAGGTGCGGCAGGCAAAAAGCGTGATTGGAATCGTTTTCTTTCGCTTTTTGCGCCAGGGGCGAGGCTCGCGGCTGTTGACAAGAATCACGAGGGGCAGCTTGTGGTGCATGTTTTCACGCCCGAGGAATACGTGAAATTGGCTGACCCTTATTTCGCAAAGGAAGGATTCTTTGAGCGTGAATCCTCTCGCACTCTTGAGAGCTGGGCCAATATTGAGCAGGTTTTCAGCACGTATGAGTCGCGCCATGCGGCTGAGGATGCGAAACCTTTTGCGCGGGGGATTAACAGCTTTCAGCTTTTTAATGATGGCAAGCGGTGGTGGGTGGTTACGATTTATTGGCAGGAGGAATCGGCGGATACGCCTTTGCCGAAGAAATATCTCGGCAAGAAGCACTAGGCGGGCTGCGTGGCTTCGATTTAATCCCCGGGGGCCGAACTGCGGGAGGGTCTAAAGCACCCTCCCCTACCATTTTCGCCGGAGGGTTCGATGTATAAGAGCGATTTGATGAAGGGGCGGAATATTTTAATTACTGGCGGGGGAACGGGCCTCGGTCGCTCTATGGCGCTGCGCTTTGCTGAGCTGGGGGCGAATATTTTTCTGGTGGCGCGGCGGCCCGAGCCGCTGGAGGCGACCTCGAAGGAAATTCAGGCCAAGGGCGTGAAGGCTGGATTTGCTTCTTGCGATGTCCGAGATTTCGCTGCGGTCGAGAAGGCCGTCGAAGCCGGTGAAAAAGAAATCGGGCGGATCGATACGCTGGTCAACAATGCCGCCGGTAACTTCGTGGCGCGCACGGAGAAACTTTCCGCCAATGCTTTCGCGGCGGTGGTCGGAATCGTGCTGAACGGCACGTTTCATTGCACTTTGGCGCTCGGGCGCAAATGGATCGAAGCGAAGCAGCCCGGCAATGTCTTGAATATTGTGACTACGTACGCATCGACGGGAGCTGGTTCGGGCTATGTGGTTCCTTCGTCGTGCGCCAAGGCCGGCGTGCTGGCCATGACGCGCTCACTCGCGGTGGAATGGGCGCGCTACAACATTCGTTTCAATGCTATCGCTCCGGGTCCATTCCCAACGGAAGGGGCTTGGTCGCGTTTGATGCAGAGCAAAGAATTCGAGGAAACGGCCATCAAGAATCATCCGATGAAGCGCTTCGGGCGGCACGACGAGCTGGCTGACCTTGCTGTTTATTTGCTGAGCCCGCAGGCGCAGTACATCAATGGCGACTGTGTCACGATTGACGGGGCTCAGTGGCTGGCCGGAGCGGGCGAGTTCAACGAATACCGCAAGCTGCCCGATGAAATGTGGGCAATGATCGAGGGCGCGCGCAAGAAGTAGTGGTGTCGGGGCGAGCTTGCCGAGAAGCTGGCGGCGCCAAGAGCAACGTTTAGATGGCCGCGATTCGGTACGCCCCGTTTCTGCGGCTTCGCTGCGGCTCCGCCTACCGCGGTGCGCTCAGCAGCCCGTAGACCGCCACGCTGTTTTGCGTGGCTACGAATACCTTTCCGTTGGCGATCACCGGCGTGATGAATTTATTTCCCAAGCCGGGATTATCCTGATTGCCTGAGGCTTGATTGCTATTGTAAAGCTCGTTCGTTAAATCCCCCGCCGCGTAAGCGTGCAGCTCGGCGGGATTTGTATTCTCGATGGCCCACACAATTGCATTGGATGTGCCATTGGCCGAAACGGCCGGAAGCGCTCCCGGATATTCGAAACTCACCGCCGTTGATGACAAGGGCCCGGTAAGTGTGGCGTTGCCGATCGAAAATGCTTTCAGCGGTTGGTTTGAGTCGCAGTAATAAATCGTTTCGTTGAAATATGCGGGCACTCCCCACACCCCTCGCGGTACGGCTCCAGTCATGTCCTGGTAAATGGCATTTTTCGTGGCGTTGAATTTGCCCATGTTGCCGCGGTCGACGACGTAGATGTGGCCGTCCTTCCCCGCGACCATTGCCAAGTGCTGCGTCTTGCCGTTGGCATCGATCAGATCGGGAAGAACCAGCGGCCCGCCCGACCCAAGATCGGTGTCGCCATCGGATTCGTCGAGCGTGTTGCTCATGGCGAAGTAGTCGGCCACCGATAGCTTTCCATTGCTGAGCGCCAGTTTGACGAAAGCGTTGCCAAAGTCCTGTTGATTCGGGAAGCCATTGGTATCGACGCTGGTCTCGAAATCTCCATTCGCGATTGCGTAGTAAACGTTGCCCTGCGCATCAGCCGCAGGTCCGCCGCCGCTTTGCCAGATGGCGCCCGAGCCGTATCGTCCGCCGGCGCCGGTATCCTGCCCGTTGGGAGTGAGATTGAGCACGCTGGTTTGCTGCAGTGTGCTTTCGCTGTAGGCCATCACCCAGGCGGAATACGGGGGAACGTCACAGTGCGAGGCGAATCCCATATAAATGCTGCCGTTCGAGAGCAAGAGCGCGGCGCGTTCCTTATAACTTGACGCCAGAAAAACCATCGTGCCGCCAGTATTCGCCGTGCCGGTTCCCGGATAGGTGGCCTGGATTTCGGTGGGGCCATTCAACATTTCCGCGCCGGTGGTGAGGTCCAGCGCGTGAAGCCGTTGGTGATGCATGCCCTGAATGTCCAGCGACATGGTCACAAGGAACATCGTTCCGTTCGGCCCGGCTTTGCGATCGATCACCGGCGTGGCCGTAATGCCGATTTCCTGGCCGGTCTGGCTGCAGCCGCGGTTGTCGCTGGAGGTTTCGTCGGACGGCGCCAGATTCGAGACGGCGTCCTGCCAGAGAACCGCGCCGGTATCGGAATCGAAGGCGTAGACGCTGTCGTGCTCGGTTTCCACGAAGACCACATCGTGCGCCGTGCCGTTGATCATGAGTGATGAGAGGAACAGCGGCTGAGCGTCCACTCTTCCATCGACGGGGAGATTGTGCAGCAGGCCGAAGCTGTGAACGTTGACGTTGCCAGGGGTAAGCAGCGTTTCGGTGGAGTTAAGCCCGGTCCTTGCGACATCGTTGTGAAAAGTAAGTACGTCCGTGTTGCCTGCCGGCGCGGAGGCGGATACGGAGAGTTTGGCCGGTCCGCTGGTGACGCTGCCTGCGGAATTGCTGACCACCACGGTGAAAGTTTTTCCGTCATCGCTCGATGCGGTGGCCGGCGTGGTGTAACTCGAGTTCGTTGCACCGAGGATATTCGTATTGCTTTGCTGCCATTGGTAGGTCAATGGCGCGGTCCCCGCTGCGGTGACGAAAAACGATGCGCTCTGGCCGGCCGTGACGCTCTGAGCCGTGGGCTGCTCGGTGATCGCCGGCAACACGGCCGGCGTCGAACCCATCGATTTGCCACCGCCGCCGCAGGACGCTAAGGCCACTGCGGCGAAGAATAGAATCGATCGCTGAACTCGGGCTCGTCCGGGCATCGTCTCGCATCCTCCGGCAAACGAATTGCGCGTTTTGGTGCGGCTGGAATCGCATAGTCTAATGGAAACCAGATTGTGCGGGTGATTTTTCGAGAACGAATTTCGCGGCGATGGCTTTCGGTCAGATTTTCGTGCCGCGTTATTTTCCACCGGACAGGGTTTTCACGCGTTCGGCCATGGGGCTTTCGGGGCTGGGGACTGGATCGCCGTTGGAATCGAGGATGTAGGGGTAGCCGCCGGGATCCTGCGGGATGCCGAGAATGATGTGTGCGTCGACGAGATCCTGCATGGTCGTCGGAGCGTGGCCGGTGCGCTTTTTGTACATTGCGGCGAGATTTTTCAGGGCGTCGAGATCATCGAGGGCGCGCAGGGCTTGCAGATGGGCGAGTGCGTTGGCGCGCACGGTGATGTCTTTCGTTGATTCGTAAATTTGGCCCCACATGAAGCGCGAAGTTTCGCGCGAGCCGCCGGTTCCGGCGATGTGCGCGGCCATGGCGCCCATCCACGGTAGCGCGCCGGGGACTTTGCTGCCGTCCCAGAAAGATTGCGCGGCTTGCTGGTAATCGTGCAGATACCAGTAATAGACGAAGCCCAGATGGTAGTAGAGGCGCCAGTTGCTGGGATTCGCGGCGATGCCTTTGCGGACCAGGGCGATGGCTTGATCGGGGCGGCCGGCGCCGGCGGGAACTTTTTCGGAGAGAAAGATCGCGCCGTATTTGTAGGCCACGTCGAGACGCGGATCGAGATCGGTAGTCACGTTGAGGAGGGGGGCCAGCAGGCTGAAATCTTTTTCGCCTCGCTCGATTACGCCGCCGTTGTATTGCACCGTGCGCGTCCAATAAATATCAGCGAGAAGCGAGCTGTAGCCCAGGCTTAGGCGCTTCAGCAGTTTGCCGGAGCGCAGGAGTAATTCTTGTTGCTGCTGGGCGATGGAATCTTTTTTCTCGGTGATGCTGCGCTGCAATGGATAAAGCGAGAGGAGCAGCAGCGGCACTCCCAGGGCTGCCATCCAGATTTGCCGGTCGCGTGTGGACGATTGCATCTTAGAGTTTCCGGCCGGGCGATTTCATTTCAAATTCCGATTGGAGAAAACGGCGGAGGCGGCCAGCAGCAATGCGAGGATGTAGATTGCGGCGTAGGCGGTGTTTTGCCAGACCAGCGAGAACGGAATAGCGTCGCCGTGCGCGGTGGCGCCAATTACGTTGAAGTTGCTGAAATTCGGCAACGCGTAATAAAGGACCGAGGTGATTGCCTTTACGGCGCCGCTGCTGCTGAGCGCGCCGGCATCGCGTAGATCGGCGGCGAACATGCCGGCTACGAAAAGGCCCAGCGTATAGAGTGTCGAGAGCATGGGCGTCGAGAAGCAGGAGAAAAACAGCGCCAGCGCTGTGACTAACGCGAATTCGAGCAGGATGAAATAGACGGCCAGGAGGATCGGCGCGTCGACGCGCGCGATGGTGTGATTCACGTAAAGCAACGCGAGAAATAGGCCGAGTGTCATTAGCGCGGTGTTGATCGCGAGAGTGAGCAGCAAGCCCAGATATTTTCCGGTGAGAAATTCCCAGCGGCGGACGGGCTTGGCCAGGATGCTGTAGAGCGTGCGGCGCTCGATTTCTTTGTAGACCAGGCCGACGCCGATGAAGACCGACATCACCAGGCCGAGCAGCGAAATTGCGCTTAAGCCGAGATTTACGATGACCAGGCGCTCGATGCCGATGGAGATTTGGCCTACGAATACCGCGGCAGCCATCATCAGCAGCGCGAAGAAAATTAAATTATAGAGAACGCGGTCGCGTACGGATTCGCGGAAAGTGTTGACGGCGACGAAAAAGGGGACACTGCTCATTTGTGGGCCACCTCGACGGCATAACAAGGGGCGGCTTCGCGGCCGACCAGCTTGAAGAAATAATCTTCGAGAGTGGGCTTCAATTGCGTGACGGAAAGAATTCGCGCATCGCAAGCGCGCAATTGCCCGATCGCGTCGTAGAGCTGAGCCTCCGGAACATCGAGGCGGTATGCGCCTCCCGACGGCGTGACGTGACTGGCTAGCGCCGTCGGCACCGTGCGGCCGGCCGGCAATTCGAAAAGCACTTCCATGCCCTGTACTTCGATGGAGACGATTTCCTGCGGCGTGCCGACGCCTTGCAGCTTTCCGCCGACCAGCACCGCGACGCGGTCGCAGAGCACTTCGGCATCCGGCAAAATGTGAGTGGAGAAAAATACGGTGCGGCCCTGACGCTGCAAGTCGAGAATAATTTCGCGGACTTCGCGGCGGCCGACGGGATCAAGGCCGGATGTTGGCTCATCCAGGAAAATTACTTGCGGGTCGTGCAGGATGGCTTGCGCGATTCCGACGCGCTGCAACATGCCTTTCGAGAAGCGGCGCAATTGCACGTCTGCGGCGGCGGTCAGTCCCACGCGCTCGAGAAATTTCGTGACGCGCTCGCGGCGATCTGTCGCGGTGAATTTGAAGAAACGCGCGGAATAATCGAGTAGCTCGCGGGCGGTGAGGTAATCGTAGAAATAAGGCTGCTCGGGCAGGAATCCGATTTCGCGATGCATCTCGATGTCGTCGATCGAACGGCCGCGAATGCGCGCGGTTCCGCTGGTGGGAAAAATCAAACTCATTAAAAGTTTCAGCGTGGTGGTTTTGCCGGCGCCGTTGGGACCAAGGAAGCCGAAAACTTCTCCTTCGCGGACTTCAAGAGTGAGCGAGTCGAGCGCGCGGCGCTGGCGTTTGCGCCAGAAGCCGTAGGCGTAGTCTTTGGTCAGGGCATCAATTTCGATTGCCGGAGTGCTCACCACAACATTTTTTTGGACGCGCGAGTGAAAGTCAATCGCGGTGGCGCGGCTATGTTCCACGATGCGAAGTTGCGCGAAGGACCGCCGGCAAATGAAAAATCGCGGCGAAGGCGGCTACGTAGCTTTCGCATACGTACCACGACACATAGACGCTTACGACAACTTCACCACAACATTTTGTGTAAGCAACGCCAGTTTTTTCTTGACAACTTTTCCACATCCCCTATACTCGGCGGCGACTTTGTTTCCGGAAATTTAATTTCTCACGCCGTGAGCAATTAAATTTCCGGACCAAACGAAGTCAAATCAATCATAGAGCGGCTCGAAGCGCCAGCAAGCCCGCCCTTGACATGATTTTGTGTCACGGTAGGGCTGTGCTTTTCCATTCTTTGGACGACGGCGGCGACGCACCCCCAGCGTGCGCCGGATCATCGTCTTGGGGGCACTCGCGGGGTTACAATAGATCAGCCCCGCCTAGCGGTCCTGTAAGCTAATCATCGGCGGCTCGATTGCCTGCGCGGAGGCATTAATGGCGGAAGCACGGATGGCACTGAACGGGAAACTCGAATCTCAACAGCAAATCGGGTCCAAGCGCGGCCTGGAATTCCGGCGGATGTTTACCGACGGCACGATCTCTCCCTACGAGCGAGTGGAATGGGAAAAGCGCACCGCACTGATCGGCAATGATAAAGGACAGACCATTTTTCGGCAGGAAGGCGTGGAAGTACCGAAATCCTGGTCGCAGACTGCTACAAACATAGTCGCGTCAAAATATTTTCACGGCAAACCGAATACTCCCGAGCGCGAAACTTCTGTACGGCAATTGATTGGGCGCGTCGCGAATACGATTGTGCGCTGGGGCGAAGAGGGCGGGTACTTCGCGTCGAATGAATCGCATGATGCTTTCCGCGACGAGCTGACTCATCTGCTCGTTGAGCAGAAGATGGCTTTCAATTCTCCTGTTTGGTTCAACGTTGGAGTGCAGGCTAAGCCGCAATGCTCCGCTTGCTTTATCAATTCCGTGAAAGACGACATGGAATCGATCATGGGTCTGGCGCGGACTGAGGGAATGCTCTTCAAGTGGGGTTCGGGCACGGGGACGAATTTTTCTACTCTGCGCGGGAGCCGCGAATCGCTTTCGGGCGGCGGGATTGCTTCTGGTCCGGTGAGTTTCATGAAGGGATTTGATGCTTTTGCCGGCGTGATTAAGAGCGGCGGGAAGACTCGGCGCGCGGCGAAGATGGTGATTCTGAATGTGGATCACCCGGACATCGCGGAATTTATCGATAGCAAGGTGAAGGAAGAGCGCAAGGCGCATACCTTGATCGAGAGTGGGTACGATCCTTCGATCGACGGCGAAGCGTATTCCTCGATTTTCTTTCAGAACGCGAATCACTCCGTGCGCGTTACCGATGAATTCATGCAGGCGACCGAAGATGACCGCGATTGGTGGACGAAGAACGTCGCGGACGGCAAGCCGGCTGAGAAATTCAGCGCGCGCGAATTGCTGCACCGCATGGCTGAATCGGCTTGGCAGTGCGGCGATCCGGGCATGCAGTACGACACGACCGTCAATCGCTGGCACACTTGCAAGGGCACCGACCGCATTTATGCGTCGAATCCTTGTTCGGAATACATGTTCCTCGACGATACGGCTTGCAATTTGGCGTCGCTGAATCTGCTGAAGTTCCTGGGCTCGAACGATCAGTTCGACACCGCTGGCTTCCGGCATGCCGTGGACGTGACCATCACGGCGCAGGAAATTTTGGTGGATAACGCTAGCTATCCCACTGACCGGATCGCCAAGAATTCGCACGATTTTCGTCCGCTGGGCATCGGTTACGCGAATCTTGGGGCGCTTTTGATGACGCTTGCTGTGCCTTACGATTCTGATGCGGGGCGCGATCTTTGCGGGGCGATTACTTCGTTGATGACTGGCGAGTCTTTTTACCAGTCTTCGCGGATTGCCGAGCGCATGGGGCCGTTTGCCGGTTATGCGGCGAATCGCGAGCCGATGCTGGACGTGATTCGCATGCATCGCGATTCGCTGCGGCCGATCAAGGAAGATAACGTTCAGCCCGATTTGCTGCATGCCGCGCAGGAAGCTTGGGACAACGCGCTGGCTCACGGCGAAAAGTTCGGCTTCAAGAATTCGCAGGTCTCCGTGCTCGCTCCCACAGGCACGATCGGCTTCATGATGGATTGCGACACGACCGGCATCGAGCCCGATCTGGCGCTGGTGAAGCAGAAGAGGCTGGTCGGCGGCGGCGTAATCAAGATTGTGAACAACACCGTGCCGCGGGCGCTGCTGCATCTCGGCTATACGCCAGAGGAAGTCGGGCAGATCGTCGATTACATTGACCAGAACGGTAAAATCGAAGGCGCGCCGAATCTGAAGCCCGAGCATCTTCCAGTTTTCGATTGCTCGCTGGCTCCGGCGGGCGGCGGACGTTCGATTGCCTGGCGCGGGCATTTGCGCATGATGGCGGCAGCGCAGCCGTTCCTTTCGGGCGCGATCAGCAAGACCATCAATATGCCCGAGGAATCGACCGTTGAAGACATCATGCAGGCTTACATCGAATCGTGGAAATATGGGCTGAAGGCCGTGGCGATTTATCGCGACAATTCGAAGCGCTCGCAGCCACTATCGGCTTCTGGCGGGAAGAAAGAAGCGGCGGCCAATGCCTTGGCTGCTGCCGCAGCGGAAGGGTCCGATACGCCGGCGCCCGAGCAGCGCGAACTTTTCGTGCGCACTTCACGGCGCAAGCTGCCCGACGAGCGCAAATCCATCACCCATAAATTCTGGCTCGGCGGGCATGAAGGCTACCTCACCGTCGGAATGTATGACGATGGCACCCCCGGCGAGCTTTTCATCAAGATGGCCAAGGAAGGCGCCACGCTTTCTGGCTTGATGGACGGCATCGCGCTATCGATTTCGATCGGCTTGCAATACGGCGTGCCGCTCAAGGCGCTCGTGGATAAATTGATGAACACGCGCTTCGAGCCCGCCGGCTACACGCACAATAACGACATTCGCTTCGCCAGCTCGGTGCTCGATTACATTGCGCGCTGGCTCGGAGGCAAATTCATCTCGCCGGTTTACTTGAAGCTGAATCCGCCGGCGGATGAAGACTCGTTGCTCGGCACGCAAGCGTCCGCAGCGGGCGGCACAGCGGCGACCATGCCGGCACCAGCCGTTTTCGGCGGCACTCCGGCGCCCGTCGATCCAAATGCCATGGCGGCATCGGCGCGCACTCGCTTCACCACCGACGACGCGCCCTCCTGCTCGGAATGCGGCATGCTCATGGTGCCGAACGGCAGTTGCTACAAGTGCATGAATTGCGGCAGCACTTCGGGGTGCAGCTAAAAAACAATTGTTCCGGCCTGCGGACCGACAATCGCCCTTCGCGCCCGACGTCATCGAATCGGTGAAATGGAATATCCTGCTCGGCGAGCTGGGCGCGAAGCGCGCCCGCGAAATCACCACCCGCCTTGAGATGTTCATGCGCCAAACCGGCGGCGCCCCAGCCGATTTCTGCGTAGGTATTTCCCGCGAGCCGCTGCTGCGCGGCTGGTCCGGCCACGCCGTCGATTTGAAGGATGGGAATTACGTCTTCTCGAAGGCCGATAGCGCCGAGATGGCTTACCTCGTGGAGAAGCACTTCGCCGAAATCGTCGGGACAGATACTGCGTTGGTGAACGCTGCGGGTGATTCTGTCTACGTCTATGCCTACCGGAAAATCTGGCACACTACATCAGGTGATCAACTAAGGTCGTAGTTTTTGTAGCACAGCCACTCCTGGCTGTGACTCTTCGCGATCCGGAGCGCTGCCGTCACCAAAATCCAACACAGCCAAGAGTGGCTGTGCTACATGGCCGCCCCGACTCCGCGGCACAATTAGGTCGCAGCCTGCCCAGAAATAAAAAGGGGTCCCGCGAACGGGACCCCTATGCTCTATCCCCCAGTATCCGATTCCGGCGCGGCGGAACCGGCCCACCCCGGGAAGAAGAGACAGCCGCTTCCTGTATTGCACGCCCTATGCCAGAGCCAGAAGCAGCCTCAGTTGTTACGGTTGCAATGAATACAATGGAGTTAGGTGTCTTGGAGGAGTAAGAAATGCCCCGACCGATATTCGCCCGCTACGATTTCTCACAATTTTAACGTTACGCCTACGCTCTTTGGAATATTCCCGCCGGACCTACGATCAAAAACCCAGGGAAAATGTAACCGAAACAGTTGTGTCCACCTCGACCGCGGAACGCATGGGCCATTTGGCGCGCCCGGCCAGTCGGACAGTTATCCGTCACGGCAAGTTCTATTGCGGGTTCGCGATGGGCAGTTTCCAATTAGAAGAGGTACCGGAGTTTCCATCGGCCGCCGATATTGAGATTGATGAGCACTGCAGATCAATGAGCACTGCAAAGACCAATTGGAAAGTGGCTTGCCGGCGGGGCGTCAGCCTCGCGCTCATGCTGGCATTTGTTTGCCTGCAGGGGCTGCCGGTGGCTTACGGCGGCAGCGGATCGCCGAAGATCGTGGCGCCGAGAGCACGCTTGCTGAGCGCGAAAGAAGGTCGCGCCATCGTCAATGTCGCGCTCTGGCTCGAGCGGCCGGCTCTCGATACGCGCGACTGTTCGCACCTGATTCACGCCGTGTACGAAAACGCGGGCTTCGAGTATCCCTATCAGAGTTCGCATGATTTGTATGTGAGCGCAGAGAAATTTGAGCGCGTGAAGTCTCCGCACGCAGGCGATTTGATCGTCTGGCCCGGGCACGTGGGAATCGTCGTGAATCCCTCACAACACAGTTTTTACAGCCTGGTGCGAACCGGAATTGAGCAGCAGGATTACGCCGGGCCGTATTGGAAGTCGCGCGGAACTCCGCATTTCTACCGCTACAAGCTCGACAACTCTCGCAAGTAAGTCCGCGGAATCTTACGCCGCATTTTTGCTGAACGGTGCACGCAAAGATCCGCGCCGCTTCCAAATCGCGCGCGCCGGAAAGAACAGCAACCCCGCCCAGAGCAGCAGCATCGGCCCGGTGCTCAGAAGAAAAACCGCGAGAGCGAGCAAGCTATCCACCGCGTCGCGGTAGCCGCTTACTACGGCGTTACGCAGCCGCAGGGCTACCGAGCTGTTTGCGCCGGTTGGGGCTTTGTATTCTTCGGCCATTTCGAGCTTGATCGAGGCGTAGCTTACGCGCTTGTCGAGATTGGCTAGTTGGGCTTCCATCTGCTCGATTTCGCCGCGGGTTTGCGAGATTTGCTCTTCTACGGCGAGGACGTCGCTTACTTTTCCTGTGCGCGTGCGGAGGATGCCGAGCAGGCGCTCTTCACTTTCGCGGGCGTTGTGCAGGCGGGCGGCTAGGTCGACGTGTTGATCGCTGACGTCTTCGCCGCCTTGCGATTCCGTCGAGACGCGGCCGAGCGCGCGCAGATCGCTGAGCGTGGCATCGAGCTCCGCCGACGGAACTTGCAGGGTCGCATTGAGCGAGGCGGAGGCGTCGTTGCTTTGATCGAGCGTCATGTCACTGGCGAAGGCGTGATGGCGAGCCAGGAGTTTCTCGAGCGAGGCGCGCGCCGCATCTAGTGTGGTGATCACCAAATTCATCGAGGCTGTTCGCGCGATCATCGGGCCAGGTGTCGGTGCCGGGGACCGAGACCCGGCGGGGCTTGCGACGTCAGGAGCTGCATCCTTTTCCAGGCTCTCCGAGAGCTGTTCTTTCTGCGCCTGAAGTTCTTGGATCGCTTGCACGTTAGCGCTCATTTCGGTGTTTGCCGTTGGCGGCGCAGAAGGAGCTGCGCTGCGCAGACCCGAGAACGTCTGAAACGCGCGCATGGACCGAGTGGGGCTGTGCTGGATATAGATGGTGCCCACGAGCAGTAACGCGATAGAAGCGAAGCCCAATTTCCACGCCCACTGGCTGGCAACCAAGCGATGCCACGCACCGATCAATCCTCTACGTTGGCGCGCGGCCACGCGTGCTGCCGTTCCGGGCTGCGCCATCGATTGCTCGATCGATTTTGCGATGGAGAGCGGAGCAGCTTCGACCTGCCATTGAATGAGCTGGCTCGAAACTGCGTGCAAGTCTGCTTCGATCGATGCACATTCCGCGCAAGCGGCGATGTGTGCGGCTACTTCGCTGGCGCGCGATGCTTGTAGCTCGCCGTCAAGATACGCCATTACTTCTTCGGGTTCGATTTCGTGCGTTGTGCGATTCATGGTTCCTGCCTTAGTTGCTGGATGGCTGGTGCTGGCGTGCTGAGAATTTCTTTTTCGCGTTGAAGCTTTTGCGGCTGCGGATCGAGCAGCTCTTTTAAGGACATTCTCGCGCGGAAGAGGCGCGAGCGGACGGTGTTGAGTGGAATGCGCAGTGCTACGGCAATTTCTTCGTAGCTCAGGCCTTCGAATTCGCGCAGAAGAACGACCTCGCGGTGCTCTGTATCGAGCGCCGCGACGGCGCGGCGTACGCCCAAGTCCGCTTCTGTGGCGTTCGACTGGCCGACTTCATCTGCATCGCTAGTATGCTGGGGTTCGCGCTGCGATCTCCGATATTCCGCGGCCGTCAATTTCAGCGCGATGGCATAGAGATAGGTGCGAAATGTCGCTCGTGGCTCCCAACGCTCGGCGCCTTGCAGCACGGCGAGAAAACATTCCTGAGTGAGTTCTTCAGCGCGGGTGCGATTGGAGAGCCGCCGGCGGAAGAAGCCGAATAACGGATCGCGATAACGGAGAAATAATTCCGAGAAACTCTCCGTCGAGCCTTTTTGGAATGCCATCATTAGTTCTTCGTCGCGTTGCATATGTTCGCCGCTCTTCCAGTAGGGGAGGGTGCTTTAGCCCTCCCGCATTTCGGCCCCTTTTTGCAGGCCCACTATTAGAACGAACTCGCTTGGCAATCTTGCGTCGATCGATTGCTTGGCTGACTCGACGCTCACTACCTGTAATGCCGATTGAGGCTGAAAAGTTCCCGAGCCCCGTAGCGTTGGCGTCTCGCCGGCTCTTACGAGCAGCGCTGCAGCCACAGCCGGGCCAATGCGGCCGGCTCGACCAACTGAACTAGAGGGTCTCGTCGAGGCGGGCGAAGACAACTGCGAACGAAAGAGGTCATCTAGTGGGCTAAGTTGCGCCGAACGTGTTTTAGAGATGTAGCTTACACGTCGGTCGTAAGAGCCGGCGGGGACGCCAGCGCTACGAAACCTGCGCCAGGATTTTTATCGTGGAATAAAAGTAAATTGGAAAAGAGCTACGCGCCGATGGCGGTGCGTAGAGCGCCGGCTAGGGCGTGGGCCCAGCGCTGGACGTCTTCGTCGCGCTCGGCTTCTACCATTACCCTTGCGAGCTTTTCGGTGCCCGAATAGCGGAGGACTACGCGGCCTGAATCGCCGAGAGTTTTTTGCGCTTCGGCCAAAGTTGACGCTACGTCTGGTAGCGAATCGAGTGGAGGCTTGGAGCGGACTTTTACGTTCACGATCGTTTGGGGATAGATTTTCAGGTCGGACACTAGCGCATCGAGCGGGCCTTCTGAGGCGATTAACGAGGCGATTTTAACTGCGGTTAACATGCCATCGCCGGTAGTGGCATCGTCCAGAAATAAAATATGCCCAGATTGCTCGCCGCCTAGATTTGCGCCGATGCGCTGCATTTCTTCGAGCACATAGCGATCGCCTACGGCGGCGCGGGCTAGCTTTAATCCCGAATTTTCCAGCGCGCGCTCGAGACCGAGATTCGCCATTGTGGTGCCGACGATTGTCGAGCCCTTCAACGTCCCGCGCGCTTTCATGTAACGGCCCATGGAAAGAATCACGCCGTCGCCATCGACTAATTTTCCAGTGGCGCTACAAAAGATGGCGCGATCCGCGTCGCCATCGAAGGCCACGCCCAGTGCGGCGTGCGTCTCGACCACTTTCTTCTGCATCACTTCGGGATGCAGAGATCCGCAGCCGGCGTTAATGTTGCGGCCATCGGGACGATCGTTCAGGGACAGAACGTCGGCGCCGAGCGAGCGAAACAATCGCGGGGCTAGGGCGCTGGCCGCGCCATTGGCGCTATCGAGCACGATTTTCATGCCGGTCAGCTTCACACCGGCGGGAACCATGGCGCGCAACGACGCTAGATAGTCTTCCTCGAGCTTTGGATCGCTCTCGATGCGGGCTTGCGCGGTGACTTGCTCGTGGACTTCCGGGGAAAGAATTTCTTCCTCGATTTCCGCTTCAATCGCGTCGGGAAATTTCATGCCGCTCGAGGAAACCAGCTTGACGCCATTATCGTGATAGGGATTGTGGGAGGCGGAGATTACCACGCCTGCTGCGAATCCTTCGTTGCGCACCAGCCAGGCCACGCCCGGAGTGGTGAGCACGCCGGTGGAAACCGCCTGCGTTCCGGCAGACGCGAGGCCTCGGGCGAGACATTCTTCGATGTGCGGGCCGGATTCGCGCGTATCGCGGCCGATCAGCACAGGCTTGCGGGCCTGGCCTGCTGCGGCTGCTTTTGCGCCGTGCAGATAGTGGCCTAGAGCGGCGCCTACGCGGACCAATGTCGCGTCATCGAGCGGAAATTCGCCCGGGACACCTCGGATTCCATCTGTGCCAAAAAGCTGTTTGCCCATGGGGTGCGGATTCGCGGGAAGCGCGCGATGAATTTCGAGTCTAGCACAGGGTCAAGCGGCTCGATGCGCTGTCGCGCGCGCTGTAGTCGAATTTGTAACGCCGCCGCGCGCGGAATCCAGCCAATTGCGCGGACTATGCTATCGTATGGCAACTACTATGGAGACTCAGACACCCATCGTGTCCGTCGCGAACGCGACTTTCCGTTTGCCGAATTCGGCGAGCGCGCGGATTATTGCCGCTGGAATCGTGATCGCTTTTCTGCACTTCGCTTCGAGCGTGGTGGTTACGCTGCTGGTCGCCGTGCTGCTGGCTTATTTCCTCGATCCTGTCGTTACTTGGCTCGAGGATTGGCATATTCCGCGAGCGTTGGGCGCATTTCTGATCGTGATGTTTGTGATTGGAATTTTCGTGTTCATCGGCTGGGTGCTGGTCAGCAAGATCGACACTTTCTCGGCCAATTGGCCGAAGTTCAGCGTGCCTTTGCACAAGGTCACGACCGCGGTGGAAACGCGCCTCGAAGGAATCGAAGCGCACGTTTCGGAAATCGGTCCCGGGGACAACGCCGGGTCGAAAGCGGTGCAGCTTACGGAATCGCATCCGTTCCGCAATGTGGTGGTATCGAAGTTGAGCGGGTTGTACGAGGTAGTTCTCGGAGCGACATTCATTCCCTTCCTGCTTTTCTTTATGCTCGCGGCGAAGCGGCAGGTGTGGCACGCCACGATGCAATTGTTTCCTGCGACGCAGCGGACGCAGGTGAAGCAAACGTTGACGGACGTGAGCGCGGTGTTGCGCAGTTACGTGGTGGGCACTTCGATGGTGGCTGTTACTTTGGTGCTGGCCAGTTGGCTTTTCTTCTGGGCGATTGGATTGGACTACTCGTTTCTGACCGGGCTGGTCGCCGGACTTCTCAATCTCGTGCCGTATCTTGGCGTGGTGTTGTCGTTTGTTCCGCCGACGCTGGTGGGCTTGGGGAAATTCACTACGATTGGGCCGTTTTTGGGCATTTATGCGATGCTGATGTTTTTGCATTTGATCACCGCTAATTTGTTGTTTCCGGCGATGGTGGGAAAGCGCGTCCATTTGAATGCGCTGGCAGTGACGGTCTCTTTGCTTTTTTGGGGCTGGATCTGGGGCGCGGCGGGATTGATTTTGGCGATACCGATTACTGCGACCATAAAAGTCCTCTGCGATAACATCGAAAGCTGCCAACCGATCGGGCGCTGGCTCGGCGCTTAAATTTCCGCGATTCTCGTAGGGCCCGTGCTTTATGCCGGGCCTCTTGGGCTAGATGTAACGTTACGGCGCGATTTCCGCACACCCAAAACTCTGTAACAACCGTCTGCGCCGTGCCGCGATCTTGCCGTAATTTCACATCCTGCATGAAGAGGCCCGGCATAAAGCGCGGGCCCTACGAAATGCTAGAACCGCAAGACTATTCCGGCGGAGGCTCGGGCGTTGTTTTGATTAAAGCCGCCGAAGCGCGTGTAGACGTCATCGAGCTCGAAGAGGCGGAAGCCGAGATTGTGTGTCGCGCGCACGTCGATCCCGCCGCCGAATTCCATGGCGTAGGAATTATCCGTTGCGCCGCTCACGTTCAGGTGGCCGCCGCCGAAAAGAATGTGGGCGAATGGCGAGACGCGGGACGGCAAACTAAATTGCGGGCCGAACATGTAGGTGTGCACGCTTGAACTGATGCCTCCTGGTGAACCGTAATCACCGGCGAAATCGCCGACGATTCCGAGTACAGGGAACAGCTTGAAATTGACCGACGCGTTCCAACCATTCAAATTTACGTCTACGCCGGTGGGGTTGTAGCGCATGTAGGAATAGCCGCCGAAGACTTCGGCGTGGGGCTGGAACTGTGCTTTGGCCGTGAGAGAAGTGCACAACACCATGGCTGCCAGCAGGAGAATATTTCTCACCGTTTTCGCCGTTCTCATCTAGGAGTCCTCCGTATGAAGTATGAAGTTGCGGTGACGCCTTGCACCGCTGCCAGTGGGAAAGGAGTCCGTGGCGACCGCGTGCGTGTTTGCAACGAGGTCTCCCTGAGGACTTGCTTGCTCCGGCACAGATGGGATGTCGAAGTGGGCTGGAAGGTTTGCCACATTTTGGTGCAATGAGCGAAATTGAGAAACATTGAGTGCGGTTTCGAGGCGTCGTTGTTGAAGGAAATCAGCAACGGCAAACGCGAGAGCATAAAAACACCTCAGCGGCTAAAGCCATGGTGACTTCGCTGCATTTTCGGCATGAGTGAAGTCAAGCCCTGACAAAACGTCGCTACAAAAGCGGCTCGCCGGTATTTTCGGCGATGATTTCGCGGACGGCGTCGCGGAGTCTTACGATTTCGTGCCAGTCGGCTTGCGGGGTGCCGCTGTCGCCGGCGCGATCTACCGCGTCTTCGTTGGGCTGGACGAGCGGGCCGAATTTCACTTCGATGTGGCCGAATTTTGGGAGCAGCGTTTTGTCGCGCAGGATTTCTCGGGCGCCTCGGACGGCTACCGGGCAGATGGGGCGTCCGGCTAGGACTGCGGATTTGAATGCGCCTAATTGAAATGGGCGGATGCCCGGGGTGGACGTGAAAGTTCCTTCGGGAAAAATCAGAACGGATTCGCCGCGATCCAGGGCTTCGCCTACGCCTTCGGTTTGTTTTACGCGGGCTTGGGAATCGCTGCGATCGAACGTGAAATGTCCGGAGCGATTCAGGAATTTGCCGATGAGCGGCATGGTGCGGACTTCGCCTTTGGCAACGAAGCGGACGCTTGAGGGAACTGTTGCCAGCGTGACGAGTACATCGAGATAGCTGGAATGATTGGGGGCGAAAATCCAGGGGCCCGAGCCGCTGAGTTTGGCGAGTACGTCGCCGCCATTGGAGGAGATGCGCATTCCGGCGCAGGCGAGCATGGCGCGTGCGCCGAATCTGGTGACGCGTGCGGCGGCGCCGCGATTGGGCGCTAGTGAAACTGCTAGCCAGAGCGGACCGATGAACCCGCCGAAGACGGCTAGCGCGTAGAGGCCGTAGATTGTTTCGGCGGTGGATTTCGCGCCGCTTTTCAGGCCGTTGCCTAGTCGTTGCGGAGCGCTGATCAATGCCAGGCGCGCCATTTGCAGCCAGATGGGAGTTTGTTTTCCGAGGCGGCCTGCTAGATAGAGACGGCGCGTTTCCATGCGGCGCAATTTTCCGCTGGAAGTTTTTGGTATGGAATGCGGCGGAAGTAATTCGATCAGATCGGGCGGCATGCCGATGGCTTGCGAAACGAGCGCATTAATTTCTGAAGTTACGCGCTGGCGTTCGCCTGCTTCGCGCAATTCGGCGGCGACGATGAAACGCTCGGTGCCGCTGCGTTGGTCGGGGGCGCCGAAGGCTACTACGCAGCCTGTGCGGACGCCTTTTACGCGGCCTACTACTTCTTCGATTTCGTGGGGGTAGAGATTGCGTCCGCCTTTGATGATGATGTCTTTGGCGCGGCCGGTGATGTAAAGCTCGTTGCCGGCGCGATAGGCGAGATCGCCGGAATCTAGCCAGCCGTCCGGTTGCACGAGTGCTTTTGTTGCTGTGGGATTGCGGTAGTAGCCCTGCGTCGTTGACGCTCCGCGAAATAACAAGCGGCCTTCGATGCGGTCGCCGGCTTCACGTCCTTCGCGATCCAAAATTTTCACTTCAATTCCCGGGATTGGCGAGCCGGCGGAGACAAAATCTAGAGCGCTTGCGTCGGCTGCGCCTGTCGCAGGCAGAGCGCGGCCTTCGCCCTCGAACTCTTTGCGCGCGATGCGATCCACTTTGTAGCCTGTGCCGATGGCTGGAGCGGAAACGCAGAGCGAGGCTTCAGCCAGACCATAGACCGGCATGAGGGCTTCGCGGCGGAATCCGGCGGGCGCGAAGCGGGCTGCGAATCTTTCCATCGTTTCTGCTCGGACCGGCTCGGCGCCGTTTAACGCGCCGCGCCAGCAACTCAAATCCAGGCCTTCGATATCAGCGTCGGTGATTTTTCTGGTGCAAAGTTCATAGGCGAAATTCGGGGCGGGGCTTATGGTGCCGCGATGTGTGTGAATGGCGCGCAGCCAGCGCTCGGGGCGGGTTAAAAATGCCAGGGGGGACATTACATAAACCGGAACTCCGTAGCAGAGCGGAACGAACCAGGCGCCGATCAGGCCCATGTCGTGATAGAGCGGGAGCCAGCTGACGGCAACGTCGGTGGGGAGGAGATTCACGCTCTCGCCGATGGCGCGGATATTGGCTAGCAGATTTGCGTGCGTGAGGACGACGCCTTTGGGATCGCCTGTGGAGCCGGAGGTGTATTGCAAGAAGGCAATTTCTTCGCCGCGGGATTTTCCGCGCAGATGGCCGTCGGTGGGGCGGTTTTCGGATTTTGGCGGGGCGGCTGATTCATGGGAGCCGGCTAGTCCGGCGGCATCGAGGATGTCGATTAGCGACGGGACTCGCGGGCCTAAAATTCGCGCTAGGCTTTCTACCTGGCGGAAGGTGATCAGGAATTTGGCTTCGGCGTTGTGGAGAATGCCTTCTTGTCGGGCGGCATATTCTTCGATGCGGTCGGCGCGGAAGGGGGGATACATCGGAACGGGAATGCCGCCGGCCATCCAGATGCCGGCGAAACAGAAGAAGAAATCGGGGCTGGTGGGGAGCATCAGGGCTACGGTCTGGCCTGGGGCTAGACCTCGGCGTTTGAGGCCTGCGCCTACTGCGGCGGCTCGCTCGAGGAGTTCGCCTGCGGTGATGGTGCGAAGGCGGTCGTCTTGTTCGTAGATGTGGATATGGGCGGCTTGGGGTTCGGCGCGGCCTCGGGCGATTAGGATTTCGGTTAGGGATTCGGCGGCTTCGCGGACGCTTCGGAGCCAGGTTTGATCGCAGGCTTGGGATTGCTCCGAAGCTGGGCCTGCTGTTGCTGCGGTGCGTGTGGTTGCGGTGCGGTTGGATGGGGCTTCGACTAGGACTGCTTCTACCAGGTCGCCTACTGTATCGGCTTCGGATAGGGCGCTGTCTGGTAGGTGTACTGAGAAGGCTTTATCTAGGCGGACCAGTAGCTCGACTCTTTCTAGGCTGCCTAGACCTAGGTCGCGTTCTAGGTGGGCGCTTAGGCCTGCTCTTGCGCAAGTTTCTGTGGCGGAACGATTTCCTAGTTCTTCGAGTAGTTCGCGGACTATGGCGAGGATTTGGCTTTCGATTTGGGGGGTGCGGTCGAGTTTTAGGCCGGGAGTGGACATGGGCTCTCGGTGATTTTCCCCCCGGGGATGGGTTGTTGGTTGCTGAGCGAAGGCTATCACTGTGGGGGGCTTGGGTACAACGGCTACACCTTGGCTGGGTTAACGTCAAAGACGAGGCCGGCAGCAAAGTCTAAGGACGGGGCCGAAAACCGGGCGGGACTGAAAGGCCCGCCTCTACGAAACCAAGACCGCAAAGGCTACTGCGAGCAACTACTAAGTGCCGTTTTTGTCGTGATTAGAAATTGAGACTTTTGTTTGTTTTGTTGGGGTTACGGCGTTTTCTAATGAGTTTGGTGTCGTGATTAGGATTGTTTTTAGTTGGGCGGTGGTTTTTTCCTCTTCGGATGGTGGTAAGTCTATGTGACGGTGGGAGATAACTACGTTGTGGGTTGGCTCGGTCCAGCGGCCTTCTTCGTTTAGGTGGCTGTAGGCGCGGATGGCGCGGAGGACGCAATCGCCGGTGACTCGTGCGCCTTCGGCGTTTTCTAGGAGGCGATCGAGGGCGGAGCGTAGGTTGCGGCGGCGGTATTCGTAGAGGCCGGTGGCGTGGACGTGGCGGTAGAGGGTCATGCGGTCGTGGATTTCGGTGTATTGGAGGGTGAGGTAGTGGGGACTTAGCCAGTGGAGATAGGCGGAGTCGATCTCCTCGCGTTTTTCGGAATTGCAGATGGAGCATTTGCGGGAGTGGCGTTCGGGATTGACGGGGTGGTGCTGTTGGGTGATCGGATTGTCGGTCATAGTGGCGAGATAGATAACATTTTTGAAGGGATGGGGGTATGGTACGGAACGCGGAAGTACGGGCGTGAGCGAGGAGAAAGTCGAACCGGGGTGTTTGTTTCGCACATTCGTCCGGCCGCGTGTGGTAGGTGTTGGCGCGATTGCGGTCGTAAGAGCCGGCGGGACGCCAGCGCTACTTTAGGTCTTTGGTACTAGGCGAAAATGAACCTTTTGGGCTATCGCCTTGGGCGGTTGTCGCTGGCATCATTCTTAGTGTTCGAGGCTGGGCGCCCCCCATAGTCGCCGAGTTTCGAGCTGCACCTCCATCACCCCATGCCCACGGCGGCCGGCACCCCCACCGGCCGCCTTTTTTTTTCCGCGTATATTTTTACGATTTCTAATCCACGAACATTTTGCATGAAGAGGCCCGGCATAAAGCGCGGGCCCTACGGGAAAACCCAGTGCCACGGCGGGAGGGTGGTGAACCCCCTCCCGTACGGGGCCGAACGCCCAATGCCAAAACGGGCGGGAGATGAACCCCCGCCCCTGCTGGCTCTTGGTCATTTTGTTTATTCTGCTTTGCTCGCCTTACCCTTGACATCTTGGGGCGTCGAATCTATACACATCCTCAGAGTCATTGGGCGGCGTTGATTTTTGGGGTGGTTTTGTTGCGGTGCTCGAACAGGGGTGTTCGGCAGGGGCGTCCCAGCCTACTTTTTTCTCATCTGTCACGAGCCGCCTATGGAGGTGTGGCATGAGGCATGCGAATCGACTGGGGCGGGGTGTCTTTTTCCTCGTATTATTTTTTGCTGCCGGTGCGGCGGGTTTGCGGGCGCAGGATACGGCTTCCTTGCGCGGGACGATTACCGACCAGAGCGGCGGGGTGATTGTCGGCGCGAAAATCAAGCTTACCAATACGAGCACGAATGTTTCCCGCAACGCGACTAGCGGAAATGATGGCGGCTATCTCTTCACTACTGTTCCCGTCGGGCCTTACTCGCTGACCGTTACGCATCCCAATTTTGAGACCACCATTCAGGCTGGGATCGTGCTGCAGCTCAATCAGAACGGGCGCGTGGACGTGTCGATGAAATTGGGGGAATCGTCGCAGACGGTGGAAGTGACGGCGGTGGTGGCGCAAGTGGATACCACCAGCGCGGTGCTCGGTAAAGTGGAAGATGAACGGGCGATTCGCGATTTGCCTTTGCTGGATCGCGATACTTTGCAGCTTGGATTGTTGCAGGCTGGCGTCTTTGCGCCTGATCCGGACGATACTTCGGGGAACCCTTTTTCGGTGAGCGGGCAGCGGTCCGAATCGCTGACTTTTTTGCTGGATGGGGCGAATAACACCGACTTTCTTGGGAACAACATTGTAGTGAGCCCGAACCCTGACGCGGTGGAAGAATTCAAGATTATTACCAACAATTACGACGCGGAATATGGGCGGACTTCCGGTGGAATTGTGAATCAGATTACCAAGTCGGGGACCAACCAGCTGCATGGCGATCTTTTTGAATTTATCCGCAACGATAAATTGAATGCGCGGGATTATTTCGCGGCGGACCGGTCGTCGTTCAAGCGCAACGTGTTTGGGGCTACTACTGGCGGGCCGATCAAGAAAGACAAGACATTTTTCTTCCTGGCATATCAGGGGGCGCGGCGGCGCGAGGGAATGGTGCCGAGTCCCGTGGCGGTACTGGATCAGAATGAGCGCGGCGGGAATTTCGGCGAGCTTTGCGGATCGTACGATGCAGGCGGAAATTGCACGGACCCGAACGGGACGCAGTTGGTCAATCCGGTTGCCGGCGGAAACATTCCGTTCAATAACCTGGCTACGGCCGGTTTGGTCAATCCGATCATGCAGACGTACATCAATAAATATCTGCCGCTGCCGAATATTGCCGGGACGAATAATTTTGAGGCGTCGCCGGTGGCGTCGATTAATGATGATCAGGGCGTGCTGCACGTGGATCACAACTTGACGGCGCACGATACGCTTTCGTTTGTTTATGTGATCGATGATTCGCGCGATTTTTTCCCGGAAGAGGGTGGCACGATTTCGACGTCGATCGGGCCGCAGCCGGATGGTAGCGGCGGAAACGTGCCGGTGGGATCGGGCGGGACGGACAAGAACCGCACGCAGATTGGATCGTTTACCTGGACGCATACATTTTCAGGCGGGAAATTGAACGAATTCCGGTTTGCGGCGAACCGCTATGCTTCGCTGCAGGCGGTGCCCTCGGATACGACGTCGCCTTCCTCGCTGGGATTTACGAACGTGGTTCCGGATGACCCGGCGGGAGTTGCGCCGCCGATTGTCTTCGCGCCGTCGTTTACGCTGGGACCTTCCGCGCAGGGCCCATCGAAATTGAAACGGGCGACTTTCGAATGGGAGGATAATTTCACTTGGACGCGTGGGCGGCACGAAATCAAATTTGGCGGGGACATCTCGCGCATCCGGCAGAATTACCACTACGATTTCTACAATAATGGGAGCTACGATTTCACGTTTGGCGATTTTACTGGGAACGAATATGCGGATTTTGTGGGCGGTTTTTGGGACGAATACTTTCAGTTCTCGCAGGCGACTTATGGCATTCGCACTGGATCGTTTGCGGGATATGTGCAGGACACCTGGAAGATCTTGCCGCGGCTGACGTTGAATTACGGATTGCGTTACGAGTACTACTTGCCGCAGCACGACATTCACAACAATATTCTGGGATTCTTCCCTGGCCAGCAATCGACTGTGTTTCCCGGGGCGCCTCCGGGAATTTTGTATCCGGGCGATCCGGGGACGCCGAATCGAGGTCTGGTTTATCCCGATTACAATAATTTTGCGCCGCGATTTGGATTTGCGTGGGACATGTTCGGGAACGCCAAGTTGGTGATGCGCGGCGGATTTGGGATGTTCTACGACATTGAGGATGGTGCGCTGAATTTGCAATTCGGGGCGCAGCCGCCGTTTGGATTTGGCGCGAATAATTTCCCGAACGATTGGACTGGCGCTTCGGGCGATATCGTAGCCGATCCGTTCACGCCGCTCGGGTTGATTCAGCCGTTCCCGTTTCAATTTACCGGGCAATTTTTGGTGCCGGCGATCAGCTTTGCGTATACGACGTTTCCGCATTTCCGGACGCCTTATTCCGAGAACTTCAATTATGGATTTCAGTGGCAGGCTACGAAGGACACCATGGTGGAGGCGGTGTACGTCGGCAGCCTGGGGCGGAAACTTGTTAGCAGCGGGGAGATTAATTTTCCGCTGTTGACGGTGGAACAGCATCAACTGGCGACTTATGGGGAGGTCAATCCGGATTGCGCGCGTCCGCTGGCGGCTTGCACCGGCGGGTTTTTGAATCCGAATGATCCGAGCGATCCGAGCGGGTCGCCTACTGGAGCGACGCAACTGCTGACGAACTTCAGCAATGGAGTTTCCGACAGCGACCAATTTCAATTGACCGTGGATAAGCGGTTGAGCCACGGGCTGCAACTGCGCGCGGCTTATACTTTGGCGAAGACGATTGACGTGACTTCGGGGTTCCGTTCGCGGTCGGGGGAATTTACCGATCCTTTCGATCACAATCTGGATCGGGCGGTGGCGGATTTTGATACGCCGCAGCGGCTGGTGCTGAGTTGGCTTTGGGAAGTTCCTTTCAACCAATTCGTACATAGCGATGGATTGTTGATGAAGATTGCCAAGGGTTGGCAGTTCAATGGGATTGCTTCGTTTCAGAGAGGCAATCCGCTTACTTTTTATTCGAATAGCAATGCCAGCCAGCAGAATCAGGATCCGGATTTGACGCGGACGCAAGTGTCGGGGCCGGTGTCTTATGCGAATCCGCGGGCGCCTTCGAATGCGTTTGCCGCCGATTGCAACGGGCAGAATACGCAGCCGGGGCCTTACTGGATTAATCCTGCGGCGATGAGCTGCACGGTTTGCCCGACTACCGATCAAGATTGCATTTTGCCTGCGGACGCTGGTGGGATCCCGCTTTTTAGTTATGGGAATTTGGGGCGGAATTCTTTGCGCGGGCCTGGGATTAACAACTGGGATCTTTCGGTTACGAAGAAGACTTCGCTGGGTGAGGCCCGGTCTCTGGAGTTTCGGGCGGAGTTTTTTAATGCCTTCAATCATACGCAGTTTTTGCGGGTGGATAATGCCGGCGGAAGCTCCACGTTCGGGCAGGTAATTTCCGATCGCGGCCCGCGGTTGATTCAATTCGGCCTGAAATTTTATTTCTAGGCGCGAAGTGCCGGCGCATCCCGTAGCGCTGGCGTCCTGCCGGCTCTTACGAGCTATTGTCGAGCCGCGGGCACCGATTATCGACGGCCTACATAACTAACCTACTCCCGCAATCTCGCGGAAATTCGCAGGCGGTGGCCCTTTTTTACATTTCGCGCCGCCGGCGAATTTTCTCTTTTCGTACTTTTTCTTCGTAAGAGCCGGCGGGACGCCAGCGCTACGGGGGGCTCGCCGCGGTGCTGGGCTATTGCCTTGTTGGTGGTTCGCTGCTTTGGTGTGCTTGAGGCGCGCTACAATGGATGTGGGCTCTTATTGCTATGAGTGCTTCTGGGAAACCGATTGTTTCGGCGGCGGCGCGGCGGGCGCTGGATTTGCGCTTTGTCGAGCTGATGGACAAGATGCGCCGGAACCGGGCTGGCGATGATACGGAAGTGCTGCGCCGGGCTTATGATTTTGCGGCGGAACGGCATTCGGACCAATCGCGGGCGTCTGGCGATCCTTACCTTTCACATCCTCTTGAAGTAGCGCACATCCTTGCGGACATGAAATTTGATTCGACCACGCTTTGCGCGGCGCTTTTGCATGACGTGGTGGAAGATACGAAAGTACCGCTGGAGCGGATTGCCGAGCAATTTGGGACTGAGGTGGCGCGGCTGGTTGAGGGGACCACGAAAATCAGCCGGTTGGATTTGCTGGCGCCTGAGGCGCGGCAGGCTGAGAACGTGCGCAAGATGCTGCTGGCGATGGTCAATGATGTGCGCGTGATCATGATCAAGCTGGCCGACCGGCTGCACAACATGCGTACGCTGCAATATCTTTCTACCGAGCGGCAGCAGCGCATTGCGCAGGAGACGCTTGAGATTTATGCGCCGGTGGCGAACCGGTTGGGGATGGGGTTGATTCGCGGGGAGCTGGAGGATTTGGCGTTCAGCTATTTGGAGCCGGCTTCGTATATCGAGCTGCAGAAGAAAGTGGCGTCGAAGCAGAAAGTTCACGATAAGTTTTTGACCGAGGTACAAGGCTCGATTCGCGAGCAGTTGGTGGCCAACGGAATTCCCGCGGAAGTGCAGGGCCGCATGAAGCGGCTTTATTCGCTGCATATCAAAATTGAAAAGCAGCAGCGGCCGCTGGATCAGGTCTACGACTTGCTGGCGGTGCGGGTGATTACCGACAACGTGCGGAATTGCTATGCGGCGCTGGGAGTGATTCATCAGATTTGGAGGCCGGTGCCTGGACGATTTAAGGATTACATCGCGATGCCGCGGCCCAACTTGTATCAGTCGCTGCATACGACCGTGATTCATGCGGGGCAGGCTTTTGAGGTGCAAATTCGCACGCAGGAAATGCACCGGATTGCGGATCAGGGCGTGGCGGCGCACTGGAAATATAAGGATGGGCGCGACGGCACGACGGCAGACGATCAGCGCACGACCTGGATGAGGCAATTGATCGAGTGGGTGCAGGAAATGGAGGAGCCCAGCGATTTTCTTTCTACGCTCAAGGTGGATTTGTATCCGGAAGAGGTTTACACGTTTACGCCGAAGGGGCGGGTGATTGTGTTGCCGCGCGGCGCGACGGCGGTGGATTTTGCTTACGCGGTGCATACGGAAGTGGGCCATCAGTGCATCGGGGCTAAGGCTAACGGGCAGATTATTCCGCTGCGGCACCACATTGCGAATGGCGACGTGGTGGAGATCATGACGCAGAAGGGGCACGCGCCTAGCCGGGATTGGCTGGCGTTTGTAGAGACTTCGCGGGCGCGCAGCAAGATCAAGCACTGGATTAATTTGCATGAGCGCGAAGAGGCTACCGAAGTGGGACGGCGGCTGTTTGAGCGCGAGGCGCGGCAGGCGGGGATTTCGCTGAAGCAGATTAGCGACGAGGCCTTGACGAAAGTGGCGGCGGAGTATGGCTGCGGGCGCGTTGAGGATCTTTATGCGGAATTAGGTTATGGGAAGTGGTCGGCGCGGCAGGTTTTGACTAAGGCGACCGGGCAATCGCCTGCGGAACAGCAGCCGGAGCAGAAACCGCAGCCTAAGTTGGTCTCGACGTTCAAGCGCATGTTGGGGATGAACGACAGCGCGATTGTCGTGCGCGGGCATGATGATTTGATGGTGTACCGGTCGAAATGCTGCAATCCGATTCCTGGTGATGACATTGTTGGGTACGTCACGCGCGGGCGCGGGATTGCCGTGCATAGCAATGCTTGCCCGAATGTGCAGAAGCTGCTTTACGAAGCCGAGCGGCGAATTCCGGTCGAGTGGGGCAGCGCGACCGATGCGATGTTCTCCGTGCGGTTGCGCATTCGCACCGAAGACCGCCCGGGGATGCTCGCCGATATCACCACGGTGATCAGCGACGCTGGCGCGAACATTCGAACTTTCGAGAGCGGGGGCGAGGATTTGCACGCGCGCGTGGAAGTGGCGCTGGATATTCACGACCGCAAGCAACTCGAGCGGATTCTGACGAATATCAAAAAGATTCCGGGAATTTTTGGGATCGAGCGGTTGTACAACATTTGATTTGGCAGTAGCTGCGAATTATTTTCCGACTGAGAGTGCCACCTGAGCTTGGGACAGATTTGTAAAACTGCTCTCCCCTTTCGAATCGCGCCTCTGGCGTTCGCTTCTACAATTATTTTTGTGCTCGGTTTTTCTATCGGCTGCCAAAAGGTGCAGTACGTGGACAGCAAGCCGCTCGATCAGGCGGGCATGGAATTTTCATCGGTGCAGGCGTTGAAGGCCATGAACCCCACGGATGCGGAAATCGCGCAAGTGGCGAAAGCCAAAAAGGGCGGGCTGAGCGACAAAACTTGCATCGAATTGCTGCGAATTTCGCGGGAGCCGGGGCAAACTACGGAATTTGCCGATCCGGCGGATGGACTGGCGCAAGTGGGCATGACGGAAAGCGAAATTCTGGAATTGGCGCGCATGAAGCAGTTGGGAATCGGCGTCGGCGAACTGCAGGCCATGCGCTTGACCGGGCTTTCGGATTCGGTGGTGATGGAAGTGGCGCGGCGGCGCGCGGCGGGCAAGCAGGCGCTTTCTGGAGTGTCGTTGGCGCGATTGAAAGATACCGGGTTGAGCGAGCCCGCGCTTTTTGAAATGGTGCGGCGCGGAATTCGCGACAGTGAAGTGCCGGGAATTGTGGCCTTGCTGCGCGCGCGGGCGAGTGAAAGCGACGTCTTGCGGCGTTATGCGCCGGAGGATGTTACGCCGCCGGGGGCGGTTAGTCCGGCGCCTTCGCAATAGATTCCGTCGCGGGGGAGTTCGATAGCCGAAAGGCGACGGCAAAAGCGACGGCGCCGGAAATTTCAGATTTGAGATTTCAGATAGCGGCAAATGCGAACGCCGGAGTGTTCTTGCGCGGCTGCAAAGAGATCGATGAAAGACAGGATGGCGATGAGAGTCAAGAAAAGAGGCACTACAGAGGCTGCCCGGGTCGCATCGGACTTTGCTGCGGGCCATTTTGACCTGTTGGTGGGGTCTCGCTTGAATCGACTCGATTTTTATTGGCGCGTAGAGTGTTGCGAGGAGGATTGGGATGCGAGAGATTGTGGCTACCGAGCATGGGCCTAAGGCGATTGGGCCTTATTCGCAGGCGATTAAGGCGAATGGATTTGTTTTTACTGCGGGGCAGGTGGCGCTCGATCCGGCTACTGGGGTGATTGTGGGGAGCGAGATCAAGGCGCAGACGGAACGCGTGCTCGAAAATTTGAAAGGGATTGTGGAGGCGGCGGGATCTTCGTTGCATAAGGCGGTGAAGACTACCGTGTATTTGAAGAGCATGGATGATTTTGCGGCGATGAATGAGGTTTATGCGCGGTATTTTCCTTCTGCGCCGCCCGGGCGCACGACGGTGGAAGTGGCGCGTCTGCCAAAAGATGCGCTGGTGGAGATTGACGTGGTCGCGCTGCTGTAGTTGCCTGGTTGCTGCGCGTGGCGGATGAGGATTCCAATTTTGGCGGTGCAGGAGGCGGCCGCTTTCCGCTTACGCGCTGGTCTGCGGTGTTGGCCGCGCGCGGTGATGATCCTGCGGAACGCGCGCGGGGGCTGGATCTGCTGGTTCGTGCCTACTGGAAGCCGGTTTACAAATACATTCGCATACGCTGGAACAAGCCTCGCGAAGACGCGCAGGATTTGACGCAGGAATTTTTTGCGCGGGCGATCGAGAAGGGGTTTTTCGATCGTTTTGATCCGGCGAAGGCGCGTTTGCGGACTTTTGTGCGCGTTTGCGTGGATGGCATGGCGGCGAATGAGGCGAAAGCTGCGGGGCGATTGAAGCGCGGCGGGGATGCCGTGCTTCTTTCGCTGGATTTTGATGCTGCGGAGACGGAATTGGGGCGTGGAGGGCCGGCCGCAGTGCGCGAAATTGCTTCGACGGATTCGATGGAGGAATTTTTCGAGAAGGAATGGGTGAGAAGTTTGTTTTCGCTCGCCGTGGATACGATGCGGAAGGAATGCGAGCAGCGCGGCAAGCAGATTCATTTCCGGCTGTTTGAGATTTACGATCTGGAGGACCGCGATGCGGTGGGGCGCGCGAGCTATGAGGATTTGGCGCGCGAGTTTGGCATCGCGGTGACTGACGTCACCAATTATCTTTCGTTTGCGCGACGCGAGTTCCGGCGGATTGCGCTTGAGAAACTGCGGGAGATGTGCGCGAGCGAGGATGAATTTCGGCGCGAGGCTCGCGCGATTTTCGGGATTGATCCGGCATGAGCTGGCTTTCGGATGATGCGGTGGCGCGATTGCGCGATGCGGCGGCGGAGCTGGATTTATCGGGCACGCCGTATCGATTTGTGGGCGCGTTGGGACGCGGCGGAATGGGTGCGGTTTTCTTGGTGGAAGATCCGCGGCTTGGGCGCCGCGTGGCCATGAAGGTGCTGGATTTGCCGGATCGCGCGGGAGACCTGGAGGCTCGATTGCTGCGCGAGGCGCGCGTGCTGGCGCAGATCGAGCATCCGGGAATTGTGCCGGTGCATGAGGTGGGCGCGCTTGCCGATGGTCGCGTTTTTTACACCATGAAATATGTGGAGGGGCGGCGGCTCGATGAATGGGCCGCTACTTCGGCATCACTTGCGGAGCGATTGAGACTCTTTGAAAAAATTTGCGAGCCGGTGGCGTTTGCACATTCGCGCGGCGTGTTGCATCGGGATTTGAAGCCGCCGAATGTGATGGTGGGGCCGTTCGGCGAAGTGCTGGTGATGGATTGGGGCGTGGCGAAGATTGTTGGCGGCGCTGTCACGGAATCCGTATCGGCTCGAGACGCCGGCGTCGCGTCTGCGATCGCAGCATCCGATTCGAAATCTTCGGTTCCGGCTGCGGACACGGCGCATGGGTCGGTGCTTGGCACGCCGGGATTTATGGCGCCGGAGCAGGCGCGCGGCGAAGTGGGGCTGCTTGATTCGCGGGCGGACATTTATTCTCTTGGGGCGATTTTGAAATTTCTTGCGGCGCTTGCGGGCGGCGGGAAAATTCCGCGGCGGCTGGCGGCGATCATCGGCAAGGCGATGGCGGAGGAACCGCAGGCCCGGTATGCTTCGGCGCAAGCGTTGGCTTATGACGTGGAAGGTTATCTGGATGGGCTGCCGGTTAGCGCGTACGCCGAGGGAATTTTTGAGCGGGCGGTGCGGGTGGCTTCGCGGAATCGCGTGGCGGTGGTTTTGGTGCTGGCGTACCTGGCCATGCGAATTATTTTGATTTTTTGGCGGCCGCGCTAAAGGAATTCGATTGGGCGTTGGATAGAAGATTAGAGGCGGGTTGGTCGTCTCTTTCGGCCGGTGGCCTCGGAGGATTTCATGAATAAAGTCGTGTTTGGGTTGGTTTTGGGCGGGTTGCTGGGGATTTTTGACGGGTTGACGTCGTATTTCACGCCGGCGGTGCGGGCGCAACTGCTAGGAATTGTGATTGGATCGACTGTGAAAGGGATTATTGCCGGCGTGTTGATTGGCTGGTTCGCGCGCAAGGTGAATTCGCTGGCGGCGGGGATTGCGTTTGGGCTTGGCGTGGGGTTGTTGCTCGCGTTTGCGGTGGCGCGCATGCAGCCTGGGCCGGATCATTATTATTTTCAGATTATGTTGCCTGGTGGGATTGTTGGGTTGATCGTCGGTTATGCGACGCAGAAGTATCAGGCGGCTTCTTCGCCTGCGCGGGCCTGAGTCGAAACTCCGGAATGCGTGATGCGTGATTGTGGCGCACGTGTGCTTGGGCAGGGCGCGGCGGGCGGCGCCGCTTCGACGATGTATGCGGGAACGCGTCAATTGCTGGGTGTGGCTTGATTGTGCACGAAGAGGCCCGGCATAAAGCGCGGGCCCTACGAAGAGATTCGTTCGTTGAGCGAACACTAAAGGAGAAAATTCTATGCCTCGAGTTATACATTTCGAAATTAATGTGGATAATCCGGAGCGGGCTTCGAAATTTTATGCCGACACATTTGGCTGGAAATTTCAGCAGTGGGGCGGGCCTAGCGAATATTGGCTGGTGACTACCGGGGCGGATGCGGAGCCGGGGATTAATGGCGGGATGATGAAGCGTCCGCATCCTGGGGCGGCTACCGTGAATACGATTGGCGTGGCTAGCGTGGACGAATCGGTTGCCGCAGTCGCGAAGAATGGAGGCAAAGTGGTGATGCCGAAAACGGCGATTCCCACGATCGGGTGGTTCGCGTATTGCACCGACACGGAGGGAAATACTTTCGGCGTGATGCAGCCGGATGCCAACGCGCGCTGAATGCGGCTCGGGCTTGCGCCTTGACCCTTGCGCGGGGCGACAGCTATCATGTTTGCTCTGCTGTCGCTTCTCTCCGGCGGGCCTGTAGCTCAGGTGGCTAGAGCGCGCCCCTGATAAGGGCGAGGTCGGTTGTTCAAGTCAACCCAGGCCCACTATTCCCCCGTTTTCGCGCGATCCATAGCTTGAGAACACTCTGAAGGCGTTCACAATGGATTCTTCGAGCGACCTGCGAATTGATGAATTTATTCTCTCCGTTAGTGAGGCATCCTGGAGGAAAGTTGCATTTGTAATTATCAAAGTCGCGGAAGCAATGGGCAGCGATCTGGCGGAAGGTGACGCTGGATACGAAGTCGTCGCCAAACGTATCGAGAATCTTGTCCGCAGTGGCCGCTTATCGGTGCGCGGCGATATCGAGAAATGGCGTCACAGCGAGGTAAGAAAAAAGAACTAAGCCGGGCCGAGTGGAAAGACTCTTGACATGTGCTCCACATGTATTCATGCTTAGCACATGTCGAAAATGATTCAAGTTCGCAATGTTCCGGATCCTCTGCACCGCACGCTCAAAGCGCAGGCCGCCTTGGCCGGGATGTCTCTTTCGGACTTCCTGCTGGCGGAGATGAGGCGCCTCGCCGAGCGGCCCAGTATTGCGGAGCTCAGGGAACGATTGCATCGTCGCGCGAGTGTCAACGGCCGGGTTTCCGCGGCCGAAGCGGTGCGCCGGGAGCGCGATTCGCGGTGATTGTTCTGGATGCGTCGGCCGCGATCGAGTGGCTCCTGCAGTCACCCACCGGGATTAAAATCGATAAGCGTATATTTTCGCGTTCGGAGTCGCTGCATGCTCCCCATCTTCTCGACATCGAAGTGACGCAGGTGCTCCGTCGATATGTGCGGGAGAAAATGATTACGACGCAGCGAGGCCAAGAAGCGCTCGAAGACCTCGCCGGCTTGCCGCTCGATCGCTATCCGCACGATTTCCTGCTTCCTCGTGTTTGGGATCTTCGTGCGACGCTGACGGCGTACGATGCGGTGTACGTGGCGCTTGCAGAGCTACTCGACGCGCCTCTCCTGACTTGCGACCGCAAGATCGCTTCCGCACCTGGTCATTCGGCGAATATCGAGGTGATATAGTGCGCTGGAAGGGACGAACTTGAATCCTATGCGCCGGGTGCAGGCTTTGCGGAACGTGCTTTTTGGCTTAGTTCCCAGAAATCGTTTTGGTCGATGAATTCTACGCCGATTTGGCGGCGGCCATCGCCGTCGTAGCGGCAATAGACTACGCGGGCGCGGGCGCGATCGCCGGGGCCTTTGCGGCAGAGAACCAGCGTGCTGCCTGGCTCGACTAAATGGCGGCAGACCAGGCCGGCGCCATTTTCGCTTACCGTGGAGGTCCAGGTTTCTTCTTCCCAGCTACGGCCGGGATCTTCGCGGCGCAGCCAGATGGGATGCGCGGCTTGCAGGCGGGGGCTGCGGCGCAGGCTTTGGCTGAGATGCGAGGCGCGCAGAACGAGATCGAGCAGGCGCGTGCGCGTGCGTTTGTCGAAAGAATGATCGTCCTGCGAGAGCCTTTGCGCTTGCGAGGTGCACTCGGCGATGAATTCTTTCCAGGATTGCAGTTCGTCGGCGTCGAGGGGTTGAATTTTCAGGCGCGTGGCGCGGTCATCGAGCTCGCGCACGGCGCTATTTAGGAAATGCTCGATGCAAACGGGCCGCGCGCCGAACCGCGCGGAAGCGGCAATTTCGCAGCCTTCGACTTCGCAATGCGCCGTCTGAGACGGCGTTCCTACCTCGCGTGCTAGCGTTTGTTCTTCCATGGCCGGCTGGGTCCCAAGTCCTTCCTTACGATGCTTTGCCCAATCCTCTTGCTAATTCGGAAATCGCGTTGCCTACCGATTCGAGGCGCTTGCGGCTGTCCTCGACCAATTTATTGGCGAATTGCTGCGAAGTTTCCGCGGCGCGGACGCGCAGTTCATCGAGCGCCAAGTCGGAAACGGGGGCGAGAGCTTGCTTGAGCTTGGTGCGGGCTTCGGCTTCGTGTTTCTGAGAGGCTTCGCCTAGATTTTCGAGAGCGGAATTTACGGCGGCGATTCCGGCTTGCTCGAGTTCCTGGCGGGCGGCGTCAATGCGCTGCTGCACGATGGTTTCGAATTCGACTTCGAAGCGCTTGCGCGATTCGGCCATGTGCGCGGTGGAAATTTGCAGCGATTGCTCGACGATTTTCTTGGCTTCGTCTTTGCCTTTATTCAATTCGCTGGCGGCTTTTTGGGCTTGATCCAGAAACGGCACCAATTGTTCTTTCAGGCGCGCGACGATGCGATCCATGCCATCGCGCAGGGTGGATTCGGTGGCGCTGTGGAGGCGCTCGATGGCGCTCGTCGAAGTGGTTTCGACCAGTTGATCGAGCTCGCGGCGACGCGATTCGATTCGCTCACTGGCTTTCTGCACGTCGGCTTCGATGCGCTTCATCCATTGAGCATGCAGCGACCGCGCGCTTTCGACGCTCAGGTGCTTCATCTGCTCGACGGACTGCTTGATCCACATTTCACTTTCGATGGCGGCGGCAGCGGCAATGGCGCGGCGCGCTTCGTCCTGCAGCATGTTGCGGGCTTCGGCCAGTGTGGGCGCGGCTTTTTCCTGGATCGCGACGGTAGCTGCTTCGGAAAGGGTGCGCTCCATTTGCTGCTGGAAATCGGCCATCAGTTGGCTGATGGGTCGTGAAGATGTGGGGAACGACATGGCCGCGTGCGAATCGCGCTGGGAATCGTGTTGCGATTCGTGCTGCGCGGCGCCTCGATTTGTTTGCTCCGTTGCAGTCGCGGAGACATCCGGTCGCGGCACTGCAAACGGCTTCGATTTCGAGGATTCAAGTTCCGCGGCTTTTTTCGCGTCGAACGGAAACCAATCGCCAGGAGCTTTTTTGATGCCCCAAACATTTCCGGGGACATCGAATTCAATCGCGGTCTGGAAGAGCGCGCCGGGATAAGGCGGGCGCTTCGACCATTTCACACGGCCGCGCGTGGTGGTGGCCGGCGCGCCGGGCTTCGCGCCATTCAGTTCGACGATGACGACGGAATTGTCGACGACTTCATATTTCGATTCGTATTTGCAGCCGTGGCAACTGATGCTCGACGTCGAGACGCCTTCACAGTAAGGTCCGCGCTCAACATCCACGCCTCTTACCGTGACGGGCACGATTTCATCGAGCCGGGTGCTGCGACGTGCAGGACGTCCTGGAGTGCTGGCTGCTGAACTTTGGCCCACGGTTCCCCTCGGATATTGGTGGTGCACACAGCTTACCGCCAGCGGAATTGCCGGCGCGCCTGTGAATTCCGGGGGCTTTGTCAAAAAGTTACTACAGGCTTTCCGAATGAGTTGGACAAGTGGCGTGTTCCAAAACTGTTCATCTTTTGGATAACGGGCAACGAGATTGGCGTTGACCCATTTTAATGCGACCCGCAGGATGGCTCCATACAACCGTAGAAATGCGGCTTCTAGGCGGCTGCTGGCGACTACGGAAGATACACGAATAGTTAACCAGCCTAGGTAGTGAGACGACGACATACCGAACTGAGGGTTACTAATGACACGCAAATTCGGCGTAGCTATGTCGATTCTTGCCTGCTTGGGGCTTGTTTCGGCATTCAAATTCGGCACCACGGCGAAAGCCTGGAGCGGGCAGTGGCGTTCGCGCAGCCAGATTACCGAGCGCGTCGATGAATTCCGGCGCGTGACGCTGCGCGGCAACACGCGGCCCGAAGCGGTCTGGCGCAATGACCGCGGCCGCGTTTGGGACGGATTCAGGCTCGAGCACATGCTCTTGCAATTGAAGCGTCCGGCCGAGTCCGAGCAATCGCTCGATCAATATATCGAAGGCCTGACGGACAAAACTTCTCCGAATTACCACAAGTGGCTGAGCGCAGTGCAGCTCGGCAACGATTATGGCCTATCCGATTCCGACATCGATTTCATCACCGGCTGGCTCGAATCCCACGGCATCAAGGTGAATTACGTTTATCCGAATCACATGGTCATCGATATATCGGGAACCGCGGCGCAACTGCGCGAAGCCCTGCGCGTGGAAATTCATTTTCTTGAAGTGAACGGCGAGATGCACTACGCGAACATAAATGATCCGCAAATCCCCGCCGCGCTGGCGCCAGCCGTTGCCGGAATTGTTTCCATGCACGATTTCAAGCCGCACACGATGTACAAGCCGCGCACGCAATACACGTTCGCCAACACCAATTGCGGAACGAATTGCTATGCCGTCACGCCGAGCGATTTGGCGGTGATTTACAACTTGAATCCGCTTTTCAGCCAAGGACTCTCGGGCCAAGGGCAGACGATCGTGGTGATTGAAGACACCAACGTGTTCTCGACCGCCGACTGGAGCACGTTTCGCTCGACATTCGGACTTTCGGGGTACAGCGGCGGAAGTTTTACGCAAGTGCATCCAAATTTCGCGAACAATTGCACGAATCCGGGAATAAACGGCGACGACGGTGAAGCCATTCTCGACGCCGAATATTCCAGCGCCGCGGCGCCGAACGCGGCGATCGAATTGGCATCCTGTGCGGACACCTCGACATTCGGCGGGCTCATCGCGCTTCAAAATTTACTAAATGCCGGCAATCCGCCGTCGATCGTAAGCATCAGTTACGGCGAATGTGAAGCTGAAAACGGCGCGGCGGCAAATCTGGCTTTTAATTCTGCCTATCAGCAAGCTGCGACCGCCGGCGTTTCGATTTTCGTTTCCTCGGGCGATGAAAGCGCCGCGAGCTGCGATGCGAATGCCGGAACGTCCACGCACGGCATTGGCGTCAGCGGTTTCAGCTCCACTCCGTTCAATGTCTCCGTAGGCGGCACCGATTTCATCGACACTTTCAATCAGCAAAACACAACCTACTGGAGCGCAACCAACAATTCCACATTCGAATCCGCGCTCGGCTATATCCCTGAAATTCCCTGGAACGATTCCTGCGCGAGCGCGCTGATCGCAAAATTTGTGACCGGCTCGGGCACAACTACCGGGACCGGCGGCTTCTGCAACAACGCCGGCGCGGGCGGCACGGGCTTGCGCACGACAGCTTCGGGCAGCGGAGGTCCGAGCGGTTGCGCCACCGGAGCGCCCACAACCACCGGCGTCATCAGCGGAACTTGCGCGGGATATGCGAAGCCATCGTGGCAATCGGGACTGTTCGGCAATCCCAATGATGGCGTGCGCGATCTTCCGGATGTCTCTCTGTTTTCGGCCAACGGAATTTGGGGACACTTTTTTGTTTTTTGCTATTCGGATACGGGGACCGGACGAGGTGGCACCGCTTGCACCGGAGCACCGAGCGGATGGAACGCGGCAGGAGGGACGTCTTTCGCCTCGCCAATCATGGCGGCGATTCAAGCGCTCGTGAATCAACGAACGGGAAGCACCGCAGGCAATCCGAATCCCACGTATTACGCGATCGCGAAAACCGAATACGGCGCGAGCGGCAGCGCGCAATGCAATTCGAGCACGCAGCAACTCTCCACGCGCGGCCTCTCGTCCACCTGCATTTTTTATGACGTAACGCAGGGTGATATCGACGTGAACTGCACCGGCACGCACAACTGCTTCCGGCCGTCGGGTACCGACGGCGCATTATCGACCGGCGCGATCACGGGAATTTCTTTCACCGGCGGTTCCGGCTACACCAGCGCGCCAACTTGCGCGATTTCTGCGCCGGCCAACACCACCACTGCCTATAACGGCGGCACTGCCGCATCGCAAGCCACCTGCACCGCGGGAATCAATGCGGGCACGCACGTGGTCAATGCGGTCACGTTGAACACTGCCGGCAATGGGTACGTCTCGAACGCCGTCTGCACTTTGACCGGCGGCGGTGGAACGGGCGCGACGTGCGTGGCATCCGGCGCGGCGAACACGACGTATCAGGCGGCGTTTCCAGCCACGTCCGGCTGGGACTTCGCCACCGGCATCGGCACAGTCAACGCTTACAACCTGGTCTTCGCTTCGAACTGGTAAGGCACGGGCGATTGCGTCGCGCGCGAATCAAAAATTCTCAAACTTGGAAATCAATTCAAAAGGGCTGGGGGATAGGCGATGAGAGTTGATGGAAATTCATTCGCGCGAGCGCTGCCGCGGCTTGCGATTGTACTGCTGGCGGTCTGGTGCACGCAGATTTCTTCGGGACAGCAGCCTGCGGTGGTGCGGATGGGGGCGGTGGATGATTGGACGCATCATCACCTTATATTTTCGAATCCCGGCACGGCTGCGGATGCCATGCAGCGCGGCGATTATTTTCATTGGGTGAAAGTGGTGAACGATCCGCGATTTATTTTGCAGCAGGCCAAGCGCGCGGCGGCCGCTCGATCGGGGGCAAATTATAAGTGGGCGTCGCTTCCATCGGCTGCCGCTGACAGAAAGATTGCGGCTTCGGGGCCGGAGACGCTTCGCGGCGTCGCGCCGGTTTCGGAAGAAAATCTGCGCCGCGGGCTCTCGAGAGCTCCTGCGAGCACGGGAATTGTTGGCGGTCTCGGATTCGGCGGGGGAACGTCGCGCTTGAGTGCGTGGCCGCGACGGGGCGGTCATGCGATTCATAGCGACTGGAGCATGAATATGGGCTCCGGCGCGACTTCCGGATTGGGGATGTTTCCCGCGAAATATTCTTTCGATACCACTTCGGCGAATTGTGCGAGCGCTGCTGCGCCGGATTTTGTTGTCTACAACACCAGCGTCACCGGCTCGGGGACGCAGCCCAGCGTGATTGCGTATGACAATCTTTATTCCGGCTGCACTGGAACCGCGCCCACGACCTACTGGGCGTACAACACTGGAGGAACGGTTGCGACTTCGGTGGTGTTGTCGTTTGATGGCACGCAAGTGGCTTTCGCGCAATCGAGCGGAACGGGTGCTGCGAGTTTGGTGCTGCTGAAGTGGAAAGCGAATAACGGGACGGCCGGGGCGACGGTAACTCCGGCGGCGCAATCGCCGGCGTCAAATTACCGCGGCTGTACAGCGCCTTGCTCGCTGACCATCGCGTTCAGCGGGGGCGCGAACGATTCCGCTTCGTCTGTTTTCGCCGACTATGGATCGGACTCGCTGTATGTGGGCGACGACAGCGGTAAACTCCACAAATTTACTGGCGTTTTTGCGGGCGCCACTCCTGCGGAAATCACCACCGGCGGATGGCCCGTCACTCTCAGCACTTCGCCGCTCGCCGAGCCGGTTTTCGATTCCACTTCTGGGAAAATTTTCGTCGGCGACTATCTTTCCACCAGCAGCCGCTCGAATTGCGCTTCCGCTACCACTCCCTGCGGGTTCCTGTATTCGGTGAATGCCACGAGCGCGGCGGTGGTGAAGTCTGCGCGGCTCGATTTCACTTACGGCATCAACGACGCGCCGCTGGTGGATTCCAATGCGCAGATGATTTACACCTTCGTCGGGGCGGACAGTCACTCATCGTCGAGCACGAATCCTTGCGGGGCGCCGCACTTTTCTTCGTGCGCGGGCGTTTTCCAGATGCCTACTGGCTACGCCTCGGGTGGGAGCGGCACGGAGACCACGGTTGGCGCGGGCTTTGAATTTCTGATGTCCGGCATGGCTGACAATATTTATTTCAATTCCGCCAATGCCGCGAGTCCGACGGGACATTTATACGTGGTAGGCAACACCGGCTCGGGAAATAACACGCTGTATCAAGTTTCAATCACGAACAATGTGATGGGCGCGACTGCCACGGCCGGTCCGGCGCTCAGCTCGAATTTCACGAACCATATTTTTGCGGCGGGACTTCAAGTGACTGAAAATTTTACCGGCACGAATGACTATATTTTTGTCAGCGTGCTTACTTATGGGGGGCCTTCCGGCTGCGGTACTGCCAGCTTGTCGAATGGCTGCGTGATGGGCTTTGACGTTACCAGCGGGACGATCAGCGGCAGTACTGCGGTTACGGGGGCAACGGCGGAGGCTGGGGGCACGAGTGGGATTGTGATCGATAACACCGCGTCGAGTCCCAGCGGAGCTTCGAACATTTATTACACGCCGCTGGCGAATCAATTGTGTTCCACTTCGGCCACTACCGGGGGCTGCGCGATTCAGATTTCGCAAGCGGCGCCATGATTTGGGGCCGGCGTAGCGCAGGCTGCCAGCCGGCGTTCTTGCACCGGCCTTCTGCGAGCGAAACTCCTTGAGGCTGCAGCCTGTCGGAAGAGATAAGTTGACTCGAACGATCTTCGATCCACCTCTGCGCCAGACCGCACAAAAACGCCGGCTGGCAGCCGGCGCTACGAAACCCTAACCTCTCCCTAACGCCTTGGCGTTTCCCGCCGATATTTCGAAGCATGAGCGGAACTGTGCTTGAACTCACTCGTGCGGATGTGTGGCGAACCGTTCTCGAACAACTTCCCACCGGCGTTTATCTCCTGGACGGCGGCCAGAAAATTATTTTTTGGAACGCGGGCGCCGAGCGCATCACCGGGCGTCTCGGGCAGGATGTGGTCGGACGCATGACGCGCGATCAATTGATCAGCCGCGGCGAACCCGGTGTGGCCCCGGAGCCGGCGGAAGAATCTCCCGTGAGATTGGCGCTGAGGGACGGGCGTGGCAGCAAGGCCGACGTTTTTATCCATCATAAGGATGGCCACCGCGTGCCGATTTCGCTGCACACCTTCCCGGTGCGCGACGCGAACGGGCACGTGATCGGCGCCGCCGAATCGTTTGAAGAAAATGTGGCCTCCACGGAATGGGACCGGCGCAAGAGCAAGCTGGAATCGTACGGCTGCTTGGATGAAGCGACCGGCGTGCTGACTCGCGATTTTACCGAGTCGCATGTGCGCGAGAGTCTGACGCGTTTTTCCACGCATCCCGTGCCCTTCGCGATTGTTTGCATTCATGCCGATCAGCTCGAGCAAATCCGCAGCAAGTACGGCCCGCGGGCGGCGCAAGACATTTTGAAAGTGGTGGGGCAAACGCTCGAGCACAGCCTGCGGCCGAACGATATCGTCGGGCATTGGGAAGTGGATGAGTTTTTGGTGCTGCTGGCGGAGTGCAGCCGCTCGGAAATTGAGAAAGTGGGCGAGCGGCTGAAGAAAATGGTGTCGTACTCGGAGATCAAGTGGTGGGGCGATGCGATTCGCATCAGCGTCTCTTTGGGCGGAACAACGGTGTTCCAAGGTGACACGCTCGAATCACTACTGCAACGCGCACATCAAGCCATGAGCGCCAGCATCAGCGCCGGCGGAAATCGCGTGAGCATCCTCGAAGTCTAGACCGCTCTCCGCAGCGAAGGAGTTTGCTTCGGTATGTTCGTAATTATCGGCATCGTCGTGGTGATTGGCGCCATCATGGGCGGTTACTTGATGGAGCATGGGCCGGTGGCCGTGTTGGTGCAGCCTGTGGAGCTGCTCATTATTGGCGGAGCTGCCATCGGCACTTTGCTGATTGCCAATCCGCTGCATATTTTGAAAAAAATCACCGGAGGAATCACTGGAGTGTTCGGTGCGTCGCGGTTTGATAAACAGAAATATCTGGATTCGTTAAAGATGATGTTCGAGCTGTTCAGCCGTGCGCGGCGCGAAGGGCTGATGGCGCTCGAATCCGATAGCGATGAGCCGGAGAAAAGCCCGATTTTTTCGAAGTATCCGGCGTTTCTGAAGGATCACCACGCGCTGGAGTTCGTTTGCGATACGTTGCGCATGGCGGCCAGCGGAGGTGTCGAGCCGTTTGATGCGGATCAGATGATGGAGGCGGACATGGACTCGCATCATCATGACGCGAGCCAGCCGATCGGGGCGCTTTCGACGGTGGCCGATTCGCTTCCCGGTCTCGGAATCGTGGCGGCGGTGCTAGGCGTGGTGATCACCATGGGCGCGCTCGGGGGCCCGCCCGAGGAGATTGGGAAAAAAGTGGCGGCGGCGCTGGTGGGGACCTTTCTCGGGATTTTGCTGTGCTACGGATTTGTTGGGCCGTTGGCTGCGAACATGTTGAAGGCTTCGGAAGATGAGCACGCTTATTATCACGTGCTGCGAGTTGTGATTATCGCGTTCATGAAGGGATCCGCTCCGTCGGTCGCCGTGGAAATTGGGCGACGAGCAATTCCCGGGCACGCACGGCCGTCGTTTTCGGAAGCGGAGCGCTATTGCAAGGCCAAATCCGCGGCGCCCGAAGCGGTGGCCGCATGAGCGCGCGCGGCGCGTAGACGAAACTCTGTCCTCGCCGTCATTCCGGAGCTGTGCTTATGGCAAATCAGAAACCGATCATCATCATCAAGAAAAAAGGCGGCCACGGCGGCCATCATGGCGGCGCCTGGAAGGTGGCCTATGCGGATTTTGTTACCGCGATGATGGCGCTCTTCATCGTTCTCTGGCTTTTGAACCAAAGTCCGAAAATTCAGGCCGCGGTCGGCGGCTATTTTCGCGATCCTAACGGCACGGCGGCCAAGCCCGCCACCGACAAGCCCGGTGTCTCCGATCATTTCATGCTCAATCCCGATTCGATGGAGAAGCTGAAGCAAGGGATCGAGAAAAAGTTGAAGGAAGTGCCTAATTTCGACAAGCTCAAGGACCACATCGAGATGACCATTACCGCCGAAGGTCTGCGAATCGATCTGCTGGAGGGTTCCAATGGGACATTCTTTGATAGCGGGAGCCCGAAGCTGAGCGCCGATGGCCAGGAATTGCTCACCGTGCTGGCGGGGCAACTCGGCGATCTTCCCAACATGATTTGCATCGAAGGCCACACGGACGCGAAGCCCTACGGCGGGGCGAGCGCGTACACGAACTGGGAACTTTCCGCGGATCGCGCGAATACGGCGCGGCGGGTGATGCAGGGAAATGGCCTGCGGCACGATCAAATCTCGCAAGTGCGCGGATTCGCCGATCAAATGCTGCGGCGGCCGCAGGCGCCGCTCGATCCGGCGAACCGGCGCATCTCCGTAATTGTGCAGTATGTACCGCAAGCCAAGGGCGATGCGGCCACTCCCGCCGCCACGCCGGAACATCCCGGTGCGAAGCCCGCGGTGCCGTAAGCCCTGTCGTTGCCGCTCATTACCGGGGTGAGCCCTCTTTCAGCTGGCTGCCGCTTGCTCTCAGCTCTCCGTAATTCCGCATGCCGTTTGCGCGCTTTCGTACTACGTAGTTCCCTCCAAAGTAATCGCCCGTAAGGGTAACTAAAAAGTACTGTCCTCAATCCGCGCTTCCGTACAGTAGTTTCCCCCTTTTCATCGGCTTAGCTTGGCCTCTGAGTCTCACGCCGCGTGCTCCAAAAAAATGGGCCGCGCGCGATGACCCGCGAGCCTGCCAACCCAGCCCTCGCTGTTTGGCAGGCTCTCCGTACCGGCGCGAACCTGGCGTCGAGAAGATCGAGCGGGAGAAGACTCGGGGAGAAAGAGATGAACCAGGAAACGGGGCTAAGTTTTCGGCAGCGGTTAGCGATTTTATTTTTCATTCTCGCGGTGAGCAGCGCGGCGGCCGGAGCGCTGGGGCAGCAGGATTCCTCGGACGAGGTCATTGATCCAGGTCCGCGGATAGGAGGCGTCGGAGCGGGGGGCTTTCTTATGGGGCTTACCGACGCGCAGCAGGCGCAAGCGAACGACGGCGCCATGCGTTTCGTCGAGCCGGAAACTTTCACCGGCGGTCTCGGGCCGTTCTATAACTCGGGCACGCAACGCGCGTGCGGCGGCTGCCATGCGCAGCCAAATGTGGGCGGGTCATCGCCCTCGGCATCGGCCTATCCTTATATCGGGCCGAACCCGCAAGCCACCGTGGACTACAACGCCTACAGCGCCACCAACGTAATCCCGCCGTTCATCAGCGCCGACGGACCCGTGCGCGAAATGCGCCTCGTTTACTTCCACAAGCCCAACGGCAACTTGAATCTGAACGCGCCCGATGGCGGCGTCCACGATCTCTACAACGTCACCGGGCGCACGGACAACACCACCTGCACGCTGCCGCAACCGAATTTCGCCCAGGAGTTGGCGCAGGGCAACGCCATATTCCGGATTCCGACGCCGGTGTTTGGCGCCGGGCTGATTGAAAACATCGACGACGGCACGATTCTGGCGAATCAGGCGGCCAGCCAGGCGGCGGCCGCTGCGGCCGGAATTCCGATCGCCGGCCAGGTGAACCGCAACGGAAACGACGGCACCATCTCGCGATTCGGCTGGAAAGCCCAGAACAAGTCGCTGCTGATTTTTGCCGGCGAGGCTTACAACGTGGAAGATGGCGTCACCAATGAATTATTCCCGACGCAAAGGCCCACGCCCGGAACTACTCTCCCGCCCGGCTGCCTCGTGAATGCGACGCCGGAAGACCGCTCGAATCCGGAGTCAGCGGGAGTCGCGGTGAACAGCGATGTGACGGCGTTCGCGGCGTTCATGCGCATGCTCGCGCCACCGACGCCCGCCGCTCCCACGGCTCAAACGCTGGCAGGACAGCAGACTTTCTCGAATATCGGCTGCGCCCTTTGCCACACTCCCACGATGACCACAGCTCAATCCACCGAGGCTGCCGCGCTCTCCGGCGTCCCGGCCAATCTCTATAGCGACCTCCTGATCCACAACATGGGCGACAAGCTTGCCGATGGCGTTTCGCAGGGAGGCGCGAACGGGCAGCAATTCCGTAGCGCTCCGTTGTGGGGAGTGGGCCAGCGCGTATTTTTCCTGCACGATGGACGAACTTCCGATCTGGCCGAGGCCATTCGCCAGCATAAGAGCCACGGCAGCGAAGCCAACCAGGTGATCGACAACTTCGAAAACCTGTCGCACCGCGACAAGAAGAACCTGCTTTTGTTCCTGCGATCGCTTTAGTCGAGCGGTGTTTTCTGGCGGAGTGGTGCGCGCTTTCAGCCCGGTGTCTTCGGGATGGGGATGCCGGCCTGATCGCCGCGGCTACACAAAACAGAAATGCCGCGCATGATTTCGGGAGAAATCCATACAGACATAGCTTTAGGACGCCTACTGTGTTTTTTCCGATCGAGTACTCCCCCTACAGGGTAGTCCTTAGACCCTGACCCAAATAAGCACCTCGGTACAGTAGTATCCAAATTTCCATAGGCATAGTTTACAGAGCGAATAGAAGGTCGCGTCTCGCAGAAGTTGGGAACGACGCGCTGTTTTTGGGCCCGCCTCTCCCGCCGCGTGCAGCGGATCTTCGCCGAACCTACCCCCCAGGCTCGGGTGTCCAGAAGGCTTTCCGGCAGCAACCAATTTGAAGTTCTCCAGGACCCAGCCGGGGAAACTCGGGGAGACATACTTCATGAAGCAGCAGATCCAGATGTTTGTCACGAAACGTCTGTCGTTGTTGTTCCTGGCTCTGGCGGTGTCCATCGTAACCACCGGCGCTTTCAATAATCAAAATAACTCCGACTCAGACAGCTTGGACCCCGGCGTCCGCGGCGGTACTCCAGCCGCAGGCGGGCCCAGAGCCAATCTCTCGTCAAATTACCAGCAGATGTTCACCGCCTCCCAGTTGCGGTTTCAGGAAGTGGATTCGGTGTCCGGGACTCTGCCGAACGAAGCAGGCAGTGGTCTAGGCCCCGGTTTCAACGCCAATAGCTGCGCCGCTTGTCACGCACAGCCGGCCGTGGGCGGTTCCAGTCCAGCCGTGAATCCGCAGTTCTCGCTGGCCAACTTGGACGGCGCTACGAACCAACTGCCGGAATTCATCCTGTCGAACGGCCCGGTCCGCGAAGTGCGCTTTATCTCGAATCCGGACGGAACGCCGGACGGCGGTGTCCACGATATCTTCACCATCGCCGGCCGCACGGACGCTCCCGGCTGCGTCGATCCGCAGCCTGACTTCGCTACGGCCTTGGCTCAGGGCAACGCCATCTTCCGCATTCCGACTCCCGTGTTTGGCGCCGGACTTGTCGAAGACATTTCCGACACCGCTATCCTTGCCAATGCCGCGGCCAATGCCAATGTGAAGGCGCAGTACGGCATTACTGGCGTGCCGAATCACTCGGGCAACGACGGTTCGATCACGCGGTTTGGCTGGAAGGCACAGAACAAGTCGATGTTGATCTTCGCGGGCGAAGCCTACAACGTGGAACAGGGCGTGACCAACGAAGTGTTTCCGAACGAGCGGGACAAGACTCCAAGCTGCCAGTTTAACGGCATCGCGGAAGATGACACGAATATGGCCACGAATGACTCGGCGTTCGCTCCGTCGGCTTACTCCTCTGACGTCGTGAACTTCGCCATGTTCGCCCGCCTGTCGGCGCCTCCGACCCCGGCTCCGCAGACTGCACAGACCCAGGCTGGCGCGCAGGTGTTCAGCAATATCGGCTGCGCTCTTTGCCATACCCCGACCATCAATACCGGCGCCACCTCATTCGTCACGAAGGAAGTGAACGTGCCAGTTAACGCGTTCTCCGACTTCCTTGTTCACAATATGGGCAGCGGTCTCGCCGATCACGTTGCGCAGGGCAACGCGGCCGGCAATGAGTTCAGGACTGCTCCGTTGTGGGGTGTGGGACAGCGCATCTTCTTCCTGCACGATGGCCGGACGTCGAACCTCGTAGAAGCCATCAAGGCGCACAAGAGCCATGGCAGCGAGGCCAACGCGGTAATCAATAATTTCGAAAACCTGTCACACACACAAAAGCAGAACTTGATGCTGTTTCTACGATCTTTGTAGGGGAGAGTGCTCTAGTCTTCCCGCGATCCGGCCCCGTAAAGGCAACAACGATTAGTGTAGTAAAAAGAAACGTCAAACCGTCCTGAGAATTGAGCACAAGGCGTAGCAGCTCAATCTCAGGACGGCAAACCGGCAATCGCAATCCTTCTCTCCTCAGGGCCTCGAGGCCCCGGTTTCAGGCACAGGGCGCAACACCTTGCCGCCGGACCGGGGCCGAGAGGCAATCCCCTCAAAATCGGGCAAGAAGCCCAGTGTGTGCCAAATCGGGACATTTTCTTGTTGCTTGCTGAAAATTCGCCTGTATCATTCTGCCGCCTGACTCTGCAACGTCTGTAATATCAAGCACGTCTCACCTAATGGGGGACGTCCCCACATGGAGGCTTTCATGCAAAAGCTCAGCCGGTTATTCAAAATCACTCTCGGGCCAGCACTACTGTTACTCGCAGCACTCTCGGTTCATGCACAGGCGCAAAATCCTTCGGCGACGGTGCCGATTCGCGCCGTTGTTACGGTGGTCGGAAAGAACTACACCGAGCCGCCCAAGGTCACAAAAGATGATGTCCAGGTTTACGACGGCAAAGATAAATTGACCGTTTCGGAATGGGTGCCCGCGCAAGGCGATCGCGGCGCGCTCGATTTCGCGGTGGTGATCGACGAAGAGACCAGTACCGATTTGGGACTGCAGCTCAACGACATCAAAGATTTCATCAAGGAAACGCCGGCGGGCACGCGCGTGGCGGTTTTTTACGCGGCCAATGGCACGGTGAAAATTGCGTCAGATTTCACGGCGGATCATGACGCCGCGGCGAAATCCGTCCGTCTGCCGCTCGGCAATGGCGGCGCTTACTCGAGCGATTATCTCTCGGTGATCGATTTGATGAAGCGCTGGCCCGCGACCAACGGACGCCGCGAGATGCTTTTGGTGGCGGATGGAATTGACCGCTTCCGCGGCGACTTCCCGTCCAGCCCGGATCTCGACACGGCCATCGCCCGCGCGCAACGCTCCGGTATCATCATCCACACCATCTTTGCACGCGGCGTGGGCTTCATCGGACGCAACTTCTTCCGCGCCAGCTTGGGGCAGAGCAATCTTTCCAAGATCGCGGAAGAAACCGGCGGCGAATCTTTCTTCCAGGGCATGGAAACGCCGATCGCCTACGCGCCGTTCCTGAAGCAGCTCAACTTTGTGCTCAACAACCAGTATCTGGTCACCGCGCTTAACAAGCCTGCCAAGAAAGCCGGCCTGCGGCGCATCCGCGTCCGCACCGAGATTGGCGGCGTGGATATCTCCGCACCCGAGAGCTGGTGGGTGCCGGCGGCGGGCGGCGCCGAGTAATCTGCACGGCAACGTTTTACGGGTGAAGGATAGGCGGAAAAGGCATCCCGCATTGCCGGGATGCCTTTTTTCGTTGCCTCCCGGAAATTCTGCGCAAGTGTGCGAAATGGAACTGCACAGGTTCCGCGCGCGCCTCATCATGGACACATGCTGCGAAAGAAAATCAAGAAGCGGCGTGACGATGCCACCCGCGCAAGCGTCAAGCGGGAGATGGCCAAGCCGCGCATCGCCAGATCCGCGCGAATCGCGGAGCTCAAACTCGATGCGGTAAGAATTCCCGAAGAGCCCAGCACCACCATGTCTGGAGTTGTTGACAGAATTATCCTATCCGCGCGGCCCAGCCAGCCGGAGCAGGCAAATATTATTGTGGACGTGCCCGACAAGCGCTATCGCGATCTGCGCATCGAAAATACGTTAATCGACGAACATGGCGATGATGTAAGCCTCAAGAAGGGCGCTCACGTCGAGGTCACGCTGACTTCCAAGAACGCCGGACACGCAAAACATCATCATCCGTAACGAAGTGTGCGCTTCAATCCGCGAGTTCCCAGTCTTCATCGCTTAACCGCCCTGTAATCCAGCCTTCATGTAGTTGCGAAAGACTGAGTATTCCCAGACCGAAGCAACGTGTGTGACTGAGTGGTTTTGTACCGCTGGCTTCCCTGCCGGCTCTTACGAGGGCAAATGTAAGCCAGTACCGTAATCGTGGGCGGCGCGAAATTCTGAGTGCATCGTGCAGTTGAGTTTGTAGTCCGTCCGTGAGTGCTGCCGTGGCGGAGATTATCTTCGTAGGAGCCGGCAGAGACGCCAGCGGTACTTGGGAATCGCCACATTGAAAAAGTTTGCTTTCATCGCGCTTGCATATCTGTGTTTTGCTCCCGTTCGCGGCGCGCTGCACGCGCAGCAGCCGCCCGCGAATGTGTGCCCGCGCGCGGCAGAAGGCAGCGCGGTGCCGGAACCAGCCGACTTGCGCAGCCGCAATGGCGTGCTCAAAGTCGATCTGGCGGTGCGCAATTCCGTGGACGCGAGCGGGCCGCGCTACTGCTACGTTGCCGAGGATGGCAGCGTGGCGCCGACTTTGCGCCTGCATCCCGGCGATCTGCTCATCCTGAATTTAAAGAATGAGCTGACGGATTCAAGCCACGCCGCAGCCGCAAATCATTCCCACATGCCCCAAGCCGCCGATAAAAACGCGGATCCATGCGCGAACAACGCGATGTCTGCGACTTCCACCAATCTGCATTTCCACGGCCTGACTGTCCCCGCCTTATGCCATCAGGACGATGTTCTGAAAACTTCGATCGCACCGGGCGACGCGCCTTTCGAGTATCGTTTTCGCATCCCTGAGAATGAGCCGCCGGGGCTTTATTGGTATCACCCGCATATTCACGGGTTCAGCAGGGCACAAGTGGTGGGCGGAGCGTCGGGCGCGCTGATCGTCGAGGGCATCGAGCGCGCGAACAAAGAAGTAGCGGGATTGCCGGAACGCGTGCTGGTGATTCGCGACCAGGATTTGGTGAATCCGAATGCTCCGCCTTCGAAATCTGAGCCGGTGGTGCCGCGGACGCTGATCGATCGCGATGGCGACGCCGCAAATACCGGAACCGGCTTCGGGCAGCCGGCGAAAGATCTCTCCATCAATTTCGTGCCGGTACCTTTTCCCGATTATCCGCCCGCGTCGATCAAAATGAAGCCGGAGGAACGCCAGTTGTGGCGGGTGCTGAATGCCTCGGCCATCACCTATCTCAATCTGGCCGTGATATTCCGGCGCGCGCCGCAATCGCTCGGCATCGTGGCGCTCGATGGCGTTCCGCTGAATGAAAATGGAAATGCCGAAAACGCGATCGAGTGGCGCGACCACATTGGAGTGCCGCCGGGCGGGCGCGTGGAATTCATCGTCAAGGGGCCGCCGCTGGGAGTGCCCGCGCTTTTCGTCACGCGCACGGTGAATACCGGCAGCGGCGGCGAGAACGATCCCAATCGAGCGCTCGCAAGCATCACAGCCGCAGCCGATGCGCCCGAGCCGCACTCCACACTCTCGGCGACGCCTGAGCCGCTTCCGCCGCCCGCACTTCCCTGGCTCGGCAGCGTCGAGCCAGCACGCACGCGGCACCTATATTTCTCGGAGAAGCTGGAAGATCCGAATAATCCCAACAGCGCGACGACTTTCTACATCACCGTGGAAGGCCAAACTCCCGCCGCGTTCGATCCGCATTCGGATGTGCCTAATATCGTCGTAAAGCAAGGCGACGTGGAAGATTGGATCATCGAAAATCGCTCCACCGAACTCCACGCCTTCCACATCCACCAGATTCATTTCATGCTGCTCGATTGGTCAGGCGTGCCGGTGAATGAGCCATTCCTTCGCGACACCGTGAACGTCCCCTACTTCACCAGCAAAATGCTGGAATATCCGAGCGTCCGGCTGCGCATGGATTTTCGCGATCCGAATACGGTGGGGACGTTTGTCTATCATTGCCATCTCCTCGAGCACGAAGACGGAGGAATGATGGGATTGATCCGAGTGGAAGCAAGAGAGCCCGCGCAACTGCAAGAAACTGCTGCACCTGCTGTCGAGATTCGACCATCCGACAAAAAGCCCTCGCGTTAATTTTTCATGCGCTACGTGAAAGGCGCCTAGCCGTTTTGGCGGCCTCCCAGCATTGACACAAATATAAAGATGCTGCGCTGAAGCGCAGCGCTACGCACCCTCGCAGCAAGAGCACGCTGAGCCCACGCGGAAAATTCAAATATGAAAATCAGATGAAATTTGCCGCGAAAATTCCCGTGGATTTTTATTCCATTCACACGAAAACAACCTCCCTGCAACACGCACGGACTACTAATGCTGCGCGGCAAAGTAATCCCACCTAGAAGGAGGAAGTTGAATGTCTTTTAAGCATCTCAGAACCAATACGCTGCAGTGTGTGCGTATCGGCATGGCCTCTCTCGCGCTTTTCCAATTCGCAATCGGCGCGACGTTGGCGAGTGCGCAAGACCAAGCGGCCGCGCGTCCCACGCCGGATCACAATCAGCAAAGCAGCACGCGCACGCCCATCAAGCACCTCATCGTGATCATCGGTGAAAACCGCAGCTTCGATCACGTCTTTGCCACCTACAAACCCAAGCACGGCGAATCCGTTTGGAACCTTCTGTCCGAAGGAATTGTGAGAGCCGACGGGACTCCTGGCCCGAATTTCTTTAAGGCAGCACAGCTCGCCGCTACGGACGTAGCGCCCGACACTTTTCTGTTGAGCCCGCCCAAGTCCCTGTTCCCCAACAACAAACTCCCTGCACCTCTTGTGGGCGGAGCCAAAGTTTCTTATATCCCGAACGAGTGCGATGCCAGCACGCCAGAATCGCAGTGCGCCGCGAGCCTTACGCTGGCCATGCAAACCGAGAACGGCTTGGCGAACAGCTACTATGAATCGCTGCTTGAAGGCGGCACGGGACAGGACAGCAAAACTCCGGACATGAGAATTACAAACGTGAATTCTCTCCCGGCCGGTCCGTTTCAGTTGACCAACGGCAACACTTTCAATTACATCGACTACGCCGCAAGCCCGGTGCACCGTTTCTATCAAATGTGGCAACAGTTGGATTGCAGCGTCGCGCATATCACGCGCGAAAATCCTTCGGGTTGCAACGCGCGGCTGTTCCCGTGGGTGGAAGTAACCTTCGGCGCAGGCTCCAACGGCGCGCCGCCGGCTTCCAATTTCAGCACCGAGTACTCAGCCAACGGCGTGACGACGGGCGAAGGCTCGACGGCCATGGGCTTCTACAACGTGCAGCAAGGCGACGCTCCTTATTTCAAGAAGCTCGCCGACAATTACGCCATGAGCGATAACTTCCACCAGTCCGTTGATGGTGGCACTGGCGCGAACCACATCATGTTCGGGCACGGCGATGCGATCTGGTTCAGCGATGGCAACGGCAATCCCGCCGTGCCGCCGCATAACCAGCAAATTCTGCAATCCAATCCGGATGAAACCGGCACCGTGGATGAAGTCGAAAATCCCGATCCGCTTCCCGGCACCAACAACTGGTACACCGAAGATGGTTACGGCGGTGGCGGCTTTGGTTTCGGCGGGCCGAACACCGCGGTTTTCGGCGGCGGCTCGTATAGCGATTGCTCCGACACGTCGCAGCATGGCGTCAAGGAAATCGTGAAATACCTGCAAAGCCTGCCGCGGCCGATCGATCCACATTGCGAACAGGGCCACTACTATTTGCTCAACAATTACAATCCGGGATACTTCGGCAACGGCGCCAACGCCTTCCTGGATCACAACGAAGCCAACATTCCCTGGACCATTCCACCGTCGTCGGTGCCGAGCATTGGCGACAAGCTCAGCGCCGCCGGGATTTCGTGGAAGTATTACGGCGACCAGTGGAATAACTACGTGCCCGATCCGTATCAACTGAACTACGGAACGCCGGGACCGACCGCGGACGAATATTGCAACATTTGCAATCCATTCCAGTACGACACTTCCGTGATGGCCAATCCGAATGTGCCCATCTCCACGCACATTCAGGATACGGCGGATCTTTACACGGACATCAAGAATGGAACTCTGCCGGCGGTTTCTGTCGTGAAGCCGAGCGGGTACACGGACGGCCATCCTTCCTCGTCGAAGCTCGATCTCTTCGAAGGTTTCACGAAGAAGATCATCGATGCGGTGCAGGATAATCCGCAACTGTGGAAGGACACCGCGATCATGATCACCTTCGACGAAGGCGGCGGCTATTACGACTCCGGATACGTTCAGCCGCTCGATTTCTTCGGCGATGGCACGCGCATTCCGTTGATCGTGGTCTCGCCGTTCACGCGCGCGGGCCACATCTCGCACGATTACGCCGACCACGTTTCCATCCTCAAGTTCATCGAGCGGAACTGGAAATTGGGAACGGTGACCAATCGCAGCCGGGATAATTTCCCGAATCCACAGACGCGTAACGGGAATCCCTACGTGCCGGTCAATTCGCCGGCGATCACCGACTTGTTCGATCTGTTCGACTTCAACTAGCAAACGCAGCAGAAACAATCGCCCGCGCGATGCCGATAGAGGCATCGCGCGGGCGTTTTCGTAGCGCTGGCTTCCCGCCGGCTCTTACGAGCGCAAATGTAGATAACGGGCAGACTGACGCACGGCCCAAAGCACGAAATCAAGGCCACTGATTTGTAATTGAAGTCCGCCGGTGAGCGTTGCACTTGGCGGAAGTGTTGCTCGCCGGAGCCGGCGGGACGCCAGCGCTACGAAACCCTAGAAAATTGTGGAGACGTTGCCGGTGTTCGCGGGATCGTGCTGCTGTTTCGGCCACGAACTCTGCATGAGCGGCGAGCCGCCATCCTTCACCGCGCAAACCCAAAAAATCCCGCACTCCGCATAAATCGTCCCGTCCGACCCAATCGTTGGCGCGCTGCCAACCATCTTCATGTGGAACCACCACTTCTCGCTACCGTCATTATTGAAGGCATTCATTCCATCAACCGCGCCGATATAAATCGTCCCGTCAGCAGCCAGCGTCGGGCCGGTGCGGAAATTGTGAATCGTCTGCGTCTGCCACTTGAGCGAGCCATCGGGCTTCAGCCCGTAGACCACGCGCGAGGTATTGAAATAAATATTTCCGTCGGTGTCGATTACCGGCGACCCTTCGATGCTTTCGTCGGCATCGAATTCCCACAATTTTTCGCCCGAGCGATCGACGGCGAAAACTTTATGCTCATCGTCGCCCAGATAAATCGTGCCATTTTTTCCGAGCGCGGCGGGACCGAGATGCCCGGAGGTCATTTCCAGAATCCAGGCCTGATGCCCTTCGGAGCTGAATTCGTGCAACCAGTGCGAGCGCGGCACCACGATCATTCCGTTATTTTCGACCACCGCCGCGGCCCGCATCGAGCCGTCCGCGCGGTCGTTGCCGGGAAGAATGTACGTCGGATTCATCGTGTTCGGGCGAACCGTGCTCAGCGACCAAATCGGCGCCGATCCATGCGGCGAAAACGCATAAATATCGCCCACGGTATTGACGTAATAAAGTACGCCGCCTTCGCCGATCGCCGGCGGCACGGAAAATCCGATGAGCCCGTAGCCGGGTTTCCAGTCCATCGCTCCTTCGCTGGAAAATCCGAAAATGAGTCCCCAGGAACTCGAAGCGAAAATGCTTCCATCGCGCCCGATCACCGGCAGGCGTGCCGTATTCGCAGGCGATTTCCAGCGCAACGAGCCATCCGGATTGAGCGCCAGCACAGCCGCCTGCGATCCGGCATAAATCGTCCCGTCCGCCCCAATCGCAAGGTCGCCGATCGCGCTATGATCGCTGAAATATTCCCAAACTTCCGCAGGGCCGCCGGCCGTAGCCGCACTTTCACCTTTGGCGTGCGGACGCAACACGAGCACCAGCGCGCCGATCAACAGCGCAGCAACCCCGCCAATCAAAAGTTTGCGCGACAAAGTCAAGTAGCGCCGGCGTCCCTGCCGGCATCTTACGAAGACAATTTCAAATCAGTGCAGCAATCGACGACGGCCTCAAACTCCAGTAGCGCTGGCGTCCCGCCGGCTCTTACGACCACAGCGCTAAACCAGTGCGACAATCGACGACGGATTTCGCCAGCCGAACCGAAAAATCCGCGGACATTTGCGGGCCGGCCAAAACTTTTGCCGCTGGCAAATTCGCGCTCGTAGGAGCCGGCGGGACGCCAGCGCTACGAAAACAGCGCGATGATCCCCGCAGGCAAATGCAATCCGTTTAATTCCCGCCACTATCCGGACAATCGCTAAAGAGCCTCTCGCCAATTGCCGCCATCATCGTAGCGCGCACCGGTTCGCTCGCCGAAAAAGGCGTAATGTGCTGATTCATCGCGGCGATCGAGTTCTCCATCTGCTGCCCCATCGCGGCCGCTTCGTCGTCAAACATCTTCTGCTGCCTGGCGCGCTCCAATTGCGATTGATAATCGTTGCCGCTGGGCACCGCTGCGTTTGCGATTTGCGTGCGCAGAGTGCAGACGTTGCGCATAGTTTGCTGGCCCTTGGCGTAAAGCGTGGCCCAGGCGTGGTCCTCGCCTATCTCGCGCCGCGCCGCGGTGAGCTGCAGCTTCCATTCGCCTTCCTGCTCCGGTGTAATGCCGAGCTTCTCTTTCACTTCCGCTTCGCAGTCCGCCTCACAGGCACCCGTCGCCCCGTAAATCGTGGCCGCCCCGCCGTCTTCATCATTTGCCAAATGGCTCTTGGCGCGCAGCGCGGAGACATCATCGTCGGTAAATACTTTGTGTTTCTTCGGCGCTTTCGGCGCGGTCGAATTGTCCTGCGAGGCAGCTTGCTTCGCCGGCGTCGCAGGCGGCACCGCAATCGGCGCGGCCGCGCTGGCCGGCATCGCCGCCGGAGCCGGCGGAGGAATCGGCGCCACGGATTGCGCCATAACGCCGCCGTTCAGCGCGCCGGCCAGAAAAAATCCAGCCACCGGTAAAATTGCACGACGCAAATTCATGTTACCGGTGCGCCCGGCGGATCGCTCAGGGATCATCATTGCCCTCCCAATTGGGGTGATTTTGCGGCGCGACGTAGCAACTGGCAGCAATGATGCGGCCCGTCTGGAAATTCATGAACGCGATTTCCAGACCGTTCGAGGCGTGCGCCTGGCGCAGTAATTGCGCTCGATCGTAGAGGTTGAGCAGCTCCGCTTGCGCCGCCTTAAAAAGCCGGTCGTATTTTTCCTCAATCGAAATTTCCACCGGCGTCACGTTGCGCGGATCCGCTTCGCGCGCCAGCTCTTCGGCTCGTTCCTGCTCGAGCATGCAGAATTTCCCGCGCACCGAGCCGAAATCGCTCAGCAAGCCCTGCCACGGTCCATCGGTCTTCACGCGCTCAATGGCGTCGAGCAAGTCCTTCTTCCATTGCAAGCCGCTGGGATAAATGTGCGCAGCCACGCGCACGGATTCGAAGCAGCCGCGGTCGCAGTCGTTGACATTGGTGAGATCGGGGCCGTAAGCCCCTTTGTAAATCGAGCCGATGCCGTCGATATCGTCGTTGGTAATCACCCGCCGCGCTTTTCGAAATGGCTTCTGCGGTTTCTGCGCGGGGGAGCTTGCCGGCGCAGACGCGGGAGCAGGCGCAGCGGCCGGCGATTGCAATGGTGCCGGGGCGGGCGCCTGGTCCTGCGCAAGCGCGCCAAGCGCAGCCGCACCCAGAAGCCCAACGAAGATAAGAAGCCGGAAACCAGCGCGCATAACCCCAAGACTCTCCTAAAGTTATTCTGCGGACCCGCAAAGAACCCGGCCATAGTACGGACGTCCCGCCATGCCGAAGCAGTCAACAACGGAGGGCGCCGGCCCGTCTTTGTAGGGGAGGGGATTCACCACCCTCCCGGTTTAGCGTTGGGTGTTCGGCCCCATAGTTCCCGACGTGTCAGGGCACAACTTCAGTCGTGCCGTCAGCGACGCAAACAGGCCGCGGAAAATGTCGAAACGTTGTCATCCTGAGCGAAGCTAAGGATCTAAGCGCCCAATGTTTGCAAGTACCTGCGCCAACAAGTCACCTCGGAATCGGCCTGACCATCCGTGGATCGGCTGAGGTCAAGTCTTCGGGCGTCCCTCGCAGCCCCTCAAACGCCGCAGAAGAATAAACATTTACCCGCGCCTGCCGATGCAATCTAAGGAGCGGCACTCGGCATCATGCGTTGAAATGAGCCTGCCGCCCGAGGATTTTCGCGGCAAAAGCAGGCGCAAACTCCAGGACAGCCTCTCGGTACTCCTCGTTCGCGGAATACCTGCCACTTGGGACAGGGTTGAGCGATGGTCAAAAACTGGCCCTATGCCCCGTAGTTTCCGGTATGGACCTAGCGGTAGGCTTCCTGCATCAGCCCGAAAGTCCGAGGTTGAAGGAGCACCATGTCACACTGGATCGGTACTACGACGCCGGCCGACGCCGGAATGGTGGAATTCAAGGAATGCCTGAGGCGGTTGCGCGATGGCGCAGCGACCGACGCTCTGATGCACGCGCGGCGCGCGCTAGGCGTAGCGCCGAAAAATCCGTTCTACCTTTCTTATACCGGACTGCTCGCAGCCGTGGCGGAACGCCGCTTCGGCGATGCTGAGAATTTGTGCCGCGAAGCGATCGGCGTGAAATGCAATCACGCGCAACTGTATTTGAATTTGGCGGAGGTGTATCACCAGGCGGGGCGCACGTCGGAAGCGATTGAGACGCTCGAAAAAGGTTTGCTCTCGGCCGGCCGCGATTTCCGCATTCGCCGCGCGCTTGAACGCATCGGCATGCGTCGCGCGCCAGTGCTCACGTTCCTGCATCGCAGCCATCCGGTCAATCGCACGCTTGGCAAGCTGCGTCATCGCCTAAGCGGCGCCGCGCGCGCGGAATAGGACTGCCATGCTCCATCAGCCAGTGACATCGCACTCTACGAATAGCAGCAAACGCCCCGAAAAAGAGGGGCTTCTCGTCGCCTCGCTATTCGGAGTGACCGGACTTTTGACTTTTTTCCGCAAACTCTCGATTCACGCCGCCACCGCCGCGGAACTACCGAGGCTCTAGGCGCCCGATTCGCGCGTTCGATAAGTTTCTCTCTCTCCTCAGAGCAGCAAAAAAAGCCGCGGGAACCGAAAGGTTCCCGCGGCTTTTTTTCACCACGTCTGTTTTACGCTGTTTTCTTTTTTCTCTTCGGCTTCGTTGTCATCCCGCATCCCCTTTCGGGGTGAGGGATGTGCATTTCGACACGAGCTGCTGCGGCGAATCAAGCTGCGGCGCGCTGTGCCATCGCACGCATCTGCGTCTCCACGGTCGTTTCCAAATCGATCACCGATCTGGCCACCGTGGCCATCACCATTTCGCGCGCTACGCCATTCAAATGCTTGGCAATGCGCAACATCCAGCGTACCGCCTCCACCTTTACGCGCAGATCATTCACTGGGTCGAACAGTTTCCCGGACTCGGCCTGCACTACGTAATAGGGTGCGGCATGCAATCCTTCCACCACCCGCGTCATATTATCGATCCGCGGCTCAAGCTCTTCGGCCAGCAGCCTCCAAGTCTCGGTGGGCCGGCCGTTGTCGGCATTGTCGCAGTCGTCAAAGTCATCGAGCTGCCCGACACCCGCCTTGCTCTCGTGGCTTCCGCGACCGGTGAATTCGTATCGTTCGCGGTATTCGCCTTTTCGCTCTCCCGCCACATGCATTCCACGTCGCTCGTCCATGACCTGCCTCCCGTCGCAAGGGCCCATGACCCAACCGCAAGCGATCTCCCAACCGCATGACTGCGACCCACGTAGGAGAGAATGCAAACCAGTGGCCAGCGTAGCGAGAGGAGTTTAAAGACAGTGTATTCAGCAGCTTACGGTGGATTTAGAGGCCAACAGGACGCCTAGTACGCCAACCTGCAGCCACGCAATTTCTTCCAGTCCCCAACCACTTTGTTCTAAGCAGTTTGCAGTACGGGC
>JABDFR010000011.1 GCA_013286465.1 Acidobacteriota bacterium
AAGACTGATCCCACTGCGGGTGCCCGCGGCATAACGGCGTTTCTCGTCGAACCGGATTTTCCGGGATTTCGAATCAGCCGATACGAAGATAAGATGGGGTTGCACCTGTCGCGGTCTGCGGAAATTGTTTTTGACGAGTGCCGCGTGCCTGTTGAGAATCGACTTGGCGAAGAAGGGCAGGGATTGAAAATTGCGCTCGAAGGGCTGGATGGCGGGCGCGTGGGGATTGCGGCGCAAGCGGTGGGATTGGCGCAGGGGGCGTTTGAGGCGGCGGTGAAATATGCGAAACAGCGGGCTGCCTTCGGCAAAAAAATCGCTGAGTTTCAGGCGATCCAGTGGATGCTGGCGGATATGCAGATGGAAATTGAAGCGGCGCGGGCTTTGATGATGAATGCGGCTTGGTTGCGCGATAGTGGCGGGGGACGCCGAGGGGCGGCCGCCGCAAAAGCAAAATTGTACGCCAGTGAAATGGCGAACCGCGTGGCATACAAAGCGGTGCAGATTCATGGCAGCGTGGGATATTCGCGCGAGACGGATGTGGAACGGTATTACCGGGATGCGCGGGTGTTGACGATTTATGAGGGCACCAGCGAAATCCAGCGGACGGTGATCGCGCGCGATTTGTTGAAGTAGGCTGCGCTCGTTTTTGCGCGATTTTTGTTTTTCGCTGTCATTCCGAGCCCGGTTTGTGGGCTAGGAATCTGAGTTTGCGCCGCAAGCGCACAATAGCCGAAGCGTACGCTATTCATTTCTGCAACGCGTAATAGGAGCGAGGTTGGGAAAACGCAAGCGAGTTTTGAGCGGGATGCGGCCTACCGGGCGTCTGCATATTGGGCATTATTTTGGGGCGCTGCAGAACTGGGTGGCGCTGCAGAATAAAATCGATCCCGCTACCGGTGAACCGGAGTACGAATGTTTTTTTCCGGTGGTCGACTGGCACGCGCTTACTACGCACTACGAGGACACTTCGTCGATCGGCGAGAATACGTTGCAGATTGCATTGGACTGGTTGTCCGTTGGGCTCGATCCTGAAAAATCTACAATTTTTATTCAGTCCAGCGTTCTCGAACACGCCGAGTTGCACGTAATTTTATCAATGATCACGCCACTAAGCTGGCTCGAGCGCGTGCCGACCTACAAAGAGCAGATCGAGAATCTGAAGGATCGAGATCTCGGTACCTACGGCTTCCTCGGCTATCCGCTGTTGCAGACGGCCGATATTATTCCTTACGGCGAGCCGAGGCAGCCGCTTTTGGTGCCGGTCGGCGAAGATCAAGTGCCGCACGTGGAGCTGTCGCGCGAGATCGCGCGGCGATTCAACGTACAATTCGGCGTCACTATCGATCCCGCGCTTTACGACGATCAAAATTCATTGGCTCTGAAACATCTCGTTTTTCACGTGGTGCCGAAGCTGAAGGGAGAGCCGGAAGTAAACTTGGACGGTGCTTACGACCGGACTTTCAAGGAATACATCGGTGAGATCGGCTTTGAAAACTTTCTGGATAAGGCAGGTTTGGCTAAGCCATTCTTCAAGCAGCGGCAAGTGCTGCAGGAGCCTGAGGCGATGCTGACGGAGACGCCGCGGCTGCCGGGGACTGATGGGCGGCGGATGGCGAAGAGCTACGGGAATTTTATTTCGCTGAGCGAGCCAATCGATTCGCTGCGGAATAAAGTACGGAACATGATTACCGATCCGGCGCGGGTGCGGCGGACCGATCCGGGGAATCCGGATGTCTGCCCGGTGTTCTCGTATCACAAATTATTTTCACCGGGGCCGACGATCGAGCGCGTGAATCGCGAGTGCCGGACTGCGGAGATTGGGTGCGTGGATTGCAAGAAGTTGATGGCCGATAACCTAGTGACTTGGATCGAGCCGATTCAGGCGAAGAGGCGCGAATTTGAGTCGCAACCGCAGCGCGTCTGGGATATTCTCGATGACGGGTCGAAGCGGGCGCGCAAGGCGGCGCAGAAGACGATGGAGCGAGTCCGCGAAGCAATTTTCGGCTGGGAAGAAGCGCGCAAGTCGGCAGGCTCGCAGGCCGCGGCGGGCGTGCAGAAAGTGACAGGCGGAGACTGATTTGGCGACACCCTACAAAATTCAGCTTCCAGTCTACGAAGGCCCTCTCGATCTTCTTCTCGATTTAATTCGCAAGCAGGAAATCGATATCCACAATATTCCGATTGCGAAAATCACGCAGCAGTATCTCGATTATCTGCATCAGCTAGAAAAGCTCGATATCGATGTCTCCTCTGATTTTCTATACATGGCCGCCACGCTGATTTACATCAAGTCGAAGATGTTGCTGCCCGTCGATCCGATGGCTGGGCCGGAGGAGCAGATCGATCCGCGCGAAGACTTGGTGCACCGGCTGCTTGAACACGAGAAATACAAGAATGCCGCGCAGCTCCTCTATCAGAAGCAGCAGATTGAGGCGAACGTTTGGTCGAATCCGGATAAGACGCTTTATCAGGGCGAGGAAGTGGAAGGCGAGCTGGTGGTTTCGCTCGTCGATCTAATCAAAGTTTTCCAACAAGTGCTCGAGCGGCGCAAGGAAGTTCCGAAGTTCGAGCTGCAGCACGAGACGGTGACGATCGCGGAGATGATGGGGCGTTTGCGGAAGCAGTTGAATGCAAGCGATGAAGCGGTTTCGCTCACCGAGTTTTTTGAATCTTGCGCCACGCGACGGGCGATGATCGTCGCATTTCTGGCGCTGCTCGAAATGGTGCGGATGCAGGCAGTGATTTTGGTGCAGTCGGAGCTTTTTTCGGATGTCCGCCTGCGCAAACATAAAATGTTCGACGTGGTATTTTCGGGCGATGAAGCCATCGCCAAAATTGAAGAACAATATCTATGACCCCACAGGAAATGCAGTCGGCCCTCGAGGCCATTATTTACGCGTCAGATGAGCCCGCGACGATTGGACAACTGGCGGAAGCTGTCGGCGGCGACAAAGTCGAAGTTCGCGCAGCGCTCGATTTTCTCGTCGCGGCGTATCAGACCGATGACCGCGGGATCGAAATCCGCAAGGTAGCAGGCGGCTGGAAGCTCTACACCAAGCCGCAGCATCATGACGTGGTGCGCAAATTTATCAAGAGCCTGCGGCCGCCGGTGCGTTTGACGATGCCGGCGCTGGAGACATTGGCGGTGGTGGCTTACAAGCAGCCGGTGACTGCGCCGGAGATTAATGAAATTCGCGGGGTGAATTGCGGCGGGGTTTTGAAGACGCTGCTGGAAAAGCGATTGATCACTACTGCTGGGCGCAAGGCGGTGATCGGGCGGCCGATTCTTTATCGCACTTCGAAGGATTTTCTGATGCGGTTTGGGCTTTCGGATTTGGAAGAGTTGCCCAGCTTGAAGGAATTCGAGCAATTGGCACAGGCGGCGCTGGGCGCGGACGAGGGAATCGCGCCGATCGAGCCGGAGCCGGGCGAAACTCCAGGCGAAAAGCAGAGCGGAGCACACGCGGACGCTGGCGGAACAAATGGCGCCCGATTGCACGACTCGATGCCATTGCGCGCACATCATCACGAAGGAGCGCCGCACGACTCGGCCGAACACGTGGGTGCCATCCTGGATGACGCAATGCCGCTGGGTGGCGAGCCTGCGATTACGGGTTCTGGCGAAACTCCGGAGCCAAAGGCGGCGGCCGCAGCGGCCGGCGTTTCGGCAATTGCCGCGACGAGCGAATCGGCGGACGGCGCTCCGTCTGGCGCTGCGGTGGAGGCCGACGAGCACGGAACGGGTTCACGCCGCGAGTGACGGCGCTTCTGACGCGTTTAACAAAGTCGGAAGACGGTACCTCAGCGGCTAAACCAGTGATCAATTCGAGACGATTACGGCACTACTGAAGTCGTGCTCTGACAAGACTTTTCAGACTACTTCATGGAAGAAAGACTCCAGAAAATTATTGCTAGAGCAGGCATCGCTTCGCGGCGACGGGCGGAGCAGCTTATTGTTTCCGGACAGGTGACGGTGAACGGCAAGGTGGTCACCGAACTTGGCACGAAGGCCGTAGCTGCGCGCGATCACATCAAGGTTTCCGGCCGGCTGCTTCACGGGGCTGAAGATCACGTTTACATCGCGTTTCACAAGCCGGCTGAAGTTGTTGCGACGCTGAGCGATCCGGAAGGCCGCCGCTCGCTCGGAGATTTTCTCAGTGGGGTGCCTGCGCGCGTTTATCCCGTGGGCAGGCTCGAATATCACACTTCGGGGCTGCTGTTTCTTACCAACGACGGCGAGCTGGCCAACAAAATAATTCGCACCCACGGTTTGCGGCAGACTTACTTGCTCAAAGTGAAAGGCAATCTCAGCGATTCGGAAATCGGGAAAGTCGCTGCGGTTACGCGCGTGCGCATCGAGCGCGGGCAGCGCGGCGAAAATCCCTGGTACGAAGTGACCATGGCCGACGCCAGCCGCGATCCTTTGCGCCAAGAGCTGCTGCAAATGGGACATCCTGTCGAGAAAATGAAGCGCATCAAGATCGGCCCTTTGGAAATCGGCGATCTGGCGCCGGGACGGTTCCGAAGCCTCACGTTGAAAGAAGTGACGGCGCTCGAGTCTGCGGTGAAGAAAGCGGCGGCGCAACCGCAGGCTGCGGCAGGCTCTTCGCGGCCCGCTGGCCGGCCGCGGCGACGCATCCTGAGCCGGGGCCGAAAGCCGGGATGAGCGAGCACGAGAGCCGGCCGAGCGATTCGATCTACGAGAGTTTGAAATCGAGCCACACCATCGCAGTCGTGGGGCTGTCTTCGCGGAAATTCCGGCCGAGCTACGGCGTGTCGCAATATATGCAGGTGGCCGGCTACCGGATTATTCCCGTAAATCCTGAGAATACTGAAGTGCTCGGCGAGAAATCTTACGCGACGCTCGAGGAAATTCCGGAGAAGGTGGATATCGTCGATATTTTCCGGCGCTCGGAATTTGTGCCTGCGATTGTGGATAGCGCGATTCGCATTGGCGCGCGAGCGATTTGGATGCAAGAGGGAGTGATTCACAGCGAGGCTGCGGAAAAGGCGCGCGCGGCTGGGCTTTTTGTCGTGATGGATCTTTGCATCCTAAAAGAGCACGCGCGCAGATTTCGAACCTAGCGCCGGCTGCCAGCCGGCGTTTTTGAATTTCTTCAACGAGCCTGCAAGTAAAGTTTTCCGTAACAATCACACATCATCGGATGAATCGGAGTTTTGTGGGTACGACGAAGGGCGCCGATGCTGCAACGGATCGGCTCCGACCGGCACTCACAGCTCGCCGCACAAAAACGCCGGCAGGCAGCCGGCTCTACGGGGAGAAGGCCGAGGACGGATAGATTGCCAAATTCCGCGTAACTCGAAGAACGCCGATATATCGGCCATCGGGCGAAAAGTGAAAATCGCGATAGACCAAATCATTTAACGCGGGCGTGAAGTTGCCGTCGGGAATGCTTACCCACATTAGATTCCCTGAGCGGGCTTCGGGGCCTCGCTTCAGCAGGATGTGGCGCTCGTCTGTGGCCCATTCGTAGCGGCCCAATCCTACTCTTACGTGAATGAACTTCGCGGGCGTGGCGAGATCGCGGACTTCCAGTAAATCGCCATCGTAGAAAAATGCTACGCGCTTGCCTGACGGGGTGATCGTTAGCTGGCCTTGGGCGTTTTCGAGATCGGCGAGTTCTTTGCGGGTGCCGTGGAGCAAATCTAGCGAAACGAGTTTCGCCGGGCCGCTCATGCCGCGCTCGCGTTCGATGGCGATGGCCGCGTCGTGTGGCGCATCCCAAACCACGGAAATAAACTGATGCGGGTCGAAAAGCTTCTTGGACTCGCCGGTGGCCACCGTCACGGTGTGAATTTCCGCCAGCTCACGCGGCTTTACCACCTCGGTCAGAAAAGCCACGGTAGCTCCATCGGCAAGCCAGGTGGCCTGATAACCGCCTACCAGCGGATTTTCTTTTGCTCCCTGGATGGGAATCTCGCGGCCTTCTTGATCGAGCAATTCGGTCAAATCGCCCGAGGTTAGCGTGTCTTTGTCGCCCGCCAGGTTATACGTTGTCTTGTAGATCGCGAGTTTCTGGCTGTCCGGCGACCAGCTGATTTCGTTGATTTTGAAACTCTGCGGCTTGTCGGTTTTTACGAGTTTTGCGCCTTCGATGATGCGCTTGCGTTTGCCGTCCGGGGAGGAAATCCAAAGATCGTCGCCCTCGAGCGTATATTTTTTGTGATTGAAAACGTGATAGACGCCGATGGCGATGCGATTGTCCGGTGCAAACGCGAACGTCGAGCAATATTCTTCCATCACGAACGAAGGCTTATCGTCAGCCGCGGAAGACGCAGGGAAGGGAAATGCCGCGAGACAGAACAGCCCTGCCGCCAGCAACAGTGCAGCGGGCGCAACCGCAAATCCGCCGAACTTCGCGGCGAGTGCCACACGAAATTTAAGCTTCACGGATGCTGGTCCTTTTTCCCGTGAGGATTGCCGCTTGTTTGATTTTCGGATGCGTCGCGTCCGCCGGGCCGGGTGTCGGATTCATCTGGCTGGTTAGATGCGGTTGGGCGCTTCTGGAGTTTGCGAAGTTGCGCCAGGCGGTCGTGAATTTTGGCTTCGAGGCCTTCGTGCGTGGGGTGGTAATACGTTCGCCCGGCGAGACTGTCGGGAAGGCATTGCATGTCGGTGACTTTGTCTTCGCTGTCGTGCGCGTATTGATAGCCTTGGCCATAGCCGATATGACGCATCAAACCGGTCACCGCGTTGCGTAGCTGCAACGGGACTGGCTCGGCGATGGTGCGCTCGAGATCCTGTTGGACTGCGCCGTAGGCGGTGTAGAGCGCATTCGATTTCGGCGCTAGGGCCAAATAAACAGCAGCTTCGCCGAGCGCGAGATATCCTTCCGGCGGACCTAGAAACTCAAACGCATCTTTTGCGGCTAGCGTGACTCGTAGGGCATTCGGGTCGGCCAGGCCGATATCTTCGCTGGCCATGCGCACCATACGGCGCGCGAGATAGAGCGGATCTTCGCCGGATTCCAGCATGCGCGCCAGCCAATAGAGCGAGGCATCCGGATCCGAGTTGCGAACCGATTTGTGCAGCGCGGAGATTAGGTTGAAGTGTTCTTCGCCGGCTTTGTCGTACGGCAGCTGCTTTTTTTGTAGCACGGATTCGAGCAGCGCATCCGTGAGCACAATTCGCCCTACGGATTCGCCCGACGCGTCGGGCGTTGCGCTGCGCACCAAGGCTTCGACAATGTTGTACGCAGCGCGAGCGTCGCCATTGGCGACTGTCGCGATACGCTCGAGAATCGCATCATTCGCTTCGATGTTCTCATTGCCGAGCCCGCGCTCGCGATCCGCCAGTGCACGCTTGAGCAGCGTGACAATCTGTTCCGGCGTGAGCGCGTGAAGGACATAGACCTTCATCCGCGAAAGCAGCGGCGAAATCACTTCGAACGAGGGATTTTCGGTGGTCGCGCCGATTAGCAGAATGTTTCCGGCTTCGACGTGCGGCAGAAACGCATCTTGCTGGGCTTTGTTGAAGCGGTGCATTTCGTCGATGAAGACGATGGTGCGGCGGCGGTAGTCACGCGAGGCTTGCGCGGTGGACATTACCTGTTTGATTTCTTTGATGCCGGCAAGCACGGCGCTGAAGGGAATGAAGTCGGAACGGGTGCGATTGGCGATTACGCGGGCGAGAGTGGTTTTGCCGCAGCCGGGAGGCCCCCAGAAAAGCATGGAGCCGATATCGTCGCGTTCGATCTGGACGCGCAGCGGTTTCCCAGGACCCAACAAATCTTCCTGGCCCATGAATTCATCGAGCGTTTGCGGGCGCATGCGATCGGCGAGCGGGCGCGGGCCGGCATTTTCTTCTTGCGGTTCGATGGCGCGGAAGAGGCTCACTGGGTAGATTGCTCCGAGCGGCGGCGCGCGGCTTCGTAGAGGATTACCGAAGCGGCTACGCCTGCGTTCAACGATTCGACGCCCTCGGCCATGGGGACGGCGATTTGCGCATCTGCGGAATGCAGAATTTCTGAAGTGAGCCCCGCGCCTTCGCTGCCGATAAATATGGCGCACGCCGAGCGCAAGTGCTTCGCAGACGAGAGCGGGATCGTTTTCGCGTCTCTCGGCGCGGCTTTCGAAACGGCCGCAAAGATTGTCATTCCTGCCACGCGAAGTTGCGCCAGCAATACTGCTGGCGCCATGCCGCGCAACAGAGGCAATCGAAGCGCGGATCCCGCCGAAGCTCGCAACGCCTTCGCAGACCAGGGATCGGCGGTGCCTCGCGTAGCCACAAATCCGGTAGCGCCAAAAGCTTCGGCCGAGCGCACCACCGTTCCGACATTTCCTGGATCCTGCACGCCTGCCAGCACGACGACCATAGGAATCTCGCCGCGCAAAATATCGTCAAACGACCACTCGCGCGCCCGCACTAGCGCGGCAATGCCTTGCGGATGTTCGGTCGCCGCAACGCTGTCGAAAAGGCGGTCGGTGGTCCGCAGGACTCTGGCTGCGCCCAAATCGGCGGCCGGAAAATCGCTAAGATGTTTTTCTCCGGTCGTGCTCACGAGACAAGCGTCGAATTTCAGGCCGGAGTGCCGGGCTTCGGCGATCAGATGCGGTCCTTCGATGCCGATCAGTTTCTGTTCGGGCAGAAAGCCATCGCGCAAAGCTTCGCGGAAAATCTTCATCCAGCGATTATCCCGGCTAGTGATGGGTTCGAGCGCGGAGGTTTGAGCAGGTCGGGCCGGGCGTTGGTCCGCAGCGCGCCCCGCCGGTTTCTTCGATGTCGAAATCGATTCGCGCGCCATCTGCAGCGAGACTAGCAAACGCCTGAAAGGGCGTAAAGGCGGGCTTGGCTATGATCGGGCGTAGGTGCGAGGTTGCTCGAGCCGATGCTGGGCTGAAGCCCAGCGCTACAAAACCAGGGGCTAGCCGGGCGCCATTTTGTCTTCCGGAAATGGCGCGGTTACCGTTGCTTGCTTGGGCTTGACGGCCTATGATAGTTTGCCCTGGAACGCTGGCGTAGCCCGCCGAGAGCCTAAACTTTGCCTGTGGAAGTCCTGAAAATTTCAGCGGACGCGCCCGAGCGTAGCACTGTCGAGTACGCCGCGAGCTTTATTCACCGAGGGCAAGTTGTGGGTGTGCCTACCGATACCTTTTACGGTCTTTCCGCTGATCCATTTAATCTTGCTGCGATTGGGCGGGTTTACGAAATCAAGGGGCGGCCGGAATCGAAGGCGCTGCCGATTTTGGTGAATTCGATCGAGCAGGCGGTGTCGCTGGTGCGCGATGTGCCTGACAACTTTCTGGTGCTCGCTTCGAAATTCTGGCCTGGCGCACTCACGATTGTTCTCGAAGCTACGCACCGCATTCCGCTGAAAGTTACCGGCAATACCGGCCGCGTGGCTTTGCGCTGGGCGCACTCGAAGGTGACCACCGAAATTATCGACGCGGTCGGCGGGCCGATTACTGGTACGAGCGCGAATCTTTCTGGATCGCCGGCATGCACCAACGCGCCGCAGTTGGTGGAGCAGTTAGGCGAACGGTTGCATTTGGTGCTGGATGCCGGGGACACGCGGGCGATCGTTGCTTCGACGATTGTGCGAGTGGAAGGCGATGAATGGATGATCATCCGCGAAGGCGCCATTTCCGAGCATCAAATCCGCACGGCACTTTCTTCGTAGTCGGTTTTGTTTTTGCACCGCCGGCGTCCCTGCCGGCGCTTTTCAATGGCGCTACCTAGAATAAAATTAAAGGCGAGAATCGCGGCATGACTTAAGTTGTGCCAATTCTCTTTTTCTGCGCTGAGCCCGGCCGCGCGTGATTCAAAAACGCCGCCAAGCTGGCGGCGCTATCGAGAGCGGAATTCCAGGCTATCAAGAAAGCTGTAATCGCCAGATGGAGCTAAATCGTCGATGCGCACTGCGTCGCGATGCACGCAAATATTATCGGGATACCACAAATTCAAATAAGGGACGTCGTCCGCGACGATGCGCTGCACGTCCGCCAAGATGGCGCGGCGCTTCTCGCGATCTGTCTCCACGTGCGAGCGATCCAATAGCGCATCGAGTTGCGCGTTGCGGTAATGTCCGCGATTCGCGCCGTCCGGCGGAATTTTCTTCGAGCTAAACACGTACTCAAAAAAATCTGGGTCGTTATTGCCACCCACCCAGCGCGCCGTGTAAATCTGAAAACTTCCGCGCGTGACATCGGAATAAAAAGTCGCATACTCCTGGGGACGCAATTCCAGGGCGATCCCTACCTTTTGCCATTGGGCCTGCAGCACTTCGCTATAAAGCCGCGTAGATTCGTCGGTAGAAGTTTTTAACGTCAAGCGGCAACGGATGCCGTCTTTGCCGCGCGGCAGGCCCGCCGCATCCAGAATTTTCTCGGCGTGGCCGGGATCGTAATCGTAGGTGGTTACGTCCGCGTCATACGCCCAGTGATTCGGCGGGAGAAGGCTGGCCGCCAATCGCGCCTGACCGCGCAGCAAATATTTAACGATCGACTCGCGATCGGTGGCATAAGCCAGCGCCTGGCGCACCTCGCGCTTCGAAAGAATTGGATCATCGAAATTGAACGCCAGATACGCCAACGATGTCCCCGGTCCCTGCGTCACCGCGATGCCCGGATACTTCGCGAGCGCGACGACCATGTCGGGGGTCAGTGATGAAGGGGAAGCCAAATCGGCGCTGCCTTTGCGCAATTCGAGGGCGCGCACGGTAGCGTCAGGTACCAGCCGGAAACGCACTCGCTCGACCCTGGGGATATCGCCAAAATAATTCGCATTCCGCTCCAGCACAATTTCCTGATCGGGCGTCAGGCTGACAAATCGGAACGGCCCCGTTCCAATCGGATGTTGCGCCACATCCGTGCCGGAGCCGCGCGGCACGATTCCCACGCCGGGCCGCGAAATATTCCAAAGAAATGACGCATAGGCTTCGCGCAAATGAAAAATGATGGTGTAGTCATCCGGGGCATCCACCGACGCCACCATGTGAAATGCGCCGCGCTTTCCGGTTTTGAGGCCGGGTTGGAGGATCGAATCGAAAGTGAATTTCACGTCGGCTGACGTGAGCGGCGCGCCGTTGTGGAAGTGCACGCCCCGCCGCAAGTGAAAAATGTAAGTCAGCGGATCGGGAGTCTCCCAAGTGGTGGCCAGATCGGGCGTGAAATTCATTTGCGCGTCGCGGCCGATGAGGCTGCTGAAAATTAGATCGTGCATGTGTTGCGAATAAGCGTCGGTGCCGATGCGCGGATCGAGATTCGTAGGCATCGTCTCGATTAAAAAAATGAGCGTGCCAGGTTTTTCGCGGCGCGCAGAGTGCGAACAGCCAAAAAGAACGAAGGCGGCCGTGAACGCCGCAATCGCCGCGGCCCGGCGTAGGAGCAGGGAGTTAGCGAGGGCGCGCATAGCAGATCTTGCCGAGCACTGCAGGCTTTTTCGCGCCGGTCGCCGACGGAAGGTTATTCGCGCGGCCACGAAACGCCTCGTAGGCAAGAATCGCGAAGGCGAAGGCTTCTTTGGCTTGGCTGGGAATCCCGAATTCATCTGACGTGCGGAGCGTAATCCCGGGAACCAGAGCTGCGAGTTGCGCCATGATCAGCGGATTGCGGGCGCCGCCGCCCGAGACGATTAGTTCCTGGATTTTTGTGCGCGGGAGGACGAAGCGCTTCAGCGCTTCGGCGATTGAGAGCGGGGTGAAGAGCGTCGCCGTGCGGATCATGTCGTTGGGGCGCGTGTGATGGCGTTGTCCCCAGGCGATGATCTTTTTCGTGAAGGCGTCGCCAAATTGTTCGCGGCCGGTGGTTTTTGGCGGCGGCTCGTAAATATAAAAATGAGCCAGCAGTTTTTGGAGAAGCTGCGGCTCGAGTCGGCCTTGAACGGCAAATTTCGCATCGCGATCGAACGAGGCGCGGCCGCGCGAAAAATGCCGTACGAGCGCGTCGACGATCATATTGCCGGGGCCGGTGTCGAACGCGGTGACTTGCTCAGGCCTCGCCGCGGCCGGAATCACGGTGATGTTGGCGATGCCGCCGATATTCAGCGCCACGCGGCCGATTTTTGGGTGGCGATAAATAATGTAGTCGACGAACGGGACGAGCGGGGCGCCCTGGCCGCCTGCGGCAATATCCGCGGGACGAAAATCGCCGACAGCGGTGATACCGGTGCGTGCGGCGATTACGGCAGGCTCGCCGATTTGAAATGTGCTCGAAACTTGCGCGGCGCCGAGAAAGTTCGATGGCCGCCCCTGGTGATAAATCGTCTGGCCGTGCGAGCCGATCAGTGAAACTTTTGCAGCGGAAACGCGGAATTTCTTTAGCGCGGCGAGGACGGCGCGTGCGTACAGTTCGCCGAGAAGAAAATCGAGCTGGCTGATTTCGGCGGAAGTTGTTGCGCTGACGTTTGCAACTCGGAGAATCGCATCGCGCACTCGCGCGGGATATTTGGTGGAGTAAATTCCTTCGAGTTGCGCCGAAAGTCCCGCGGCCCGATCGCCGCTCGAGCGCTCTTTGATGCGTACCAGACCGACATCAATTCCATCAGCCGATGTGCCCGACATCAGGCCGAGCACGAGTTCGCCTTTGGCCGATCGTCCTCGCGCCATCATGAAAGCTGCTTCTTGAGTTGGGCGAGAAGATTGAGGGCGTCGAGCGGCTTCAGCTGATCGAGATCGGCGTCTCGGATGGCATTTACGACAGTCTGATCGATGGGAGTGAATATGGGCGGCTGCGCGGGCGGCGCGGCGCCGGGCGTCAATTCTTCGCTCAATTTATGTTCGCTGCGTTCGTGCTCGCGCAAAATTTCGCGGGCGCGCTCGACGACCGCCGACGGCAGGCCGGCGAGACGCGCCACTTCGATGCCGTAACTCTTGTCGGCGGCGCCAGCTTCCACGCGCCGCAAGAAAATAATTTCGTTTCCGGCTTCGTGGACGGTGACATGCACATTGCGCACGCCAGGCACGAGCCGCTCAAGCTCGGTGAGTTCATGATAGTGCGTGGCAAAGAGCGTCCGCGGCCGCGCGCCGCTTTGCAGCGCTTCGACCACCGCCCAGGCGAGCGACAATCCATCGAAAGTCGCCGTGCCGCGGCCCACTTCGTCGAGCAGCACGAGGCTGGCCGGCGTTGCGGTATTCAGAATTACCGCCACTTCGCTCATCTCGACCAAAAATGTGGATCGGCCGCGGGCGAGATTATCTGACGCGCCGATGCGCGTGAAAATTCGGTCGACGATCGGCAATTTGGCTTGCGTGGCCGGGACGAACGAGCCGATCTGCGCCAGAATTACGATTAGCGCCGTCTGCCGCAGGTATGTAGATTTGCCGCCCATATTTGGTCCCGTGATCAGCAAGAGCGATTGCGTTTTATCGTCGAGAAATAAATCATTCGGCACGAAACGCTCGCCGCGCGCCGCGAGCAAACGCTCGATCACCGGATGCCGGCCGCCGGCGATCAATAAATCGCCGCGCTCGCCTGGTTGCTCTTCAGTGAAGATGGGCCGCGTGAAATTTCCTACTGCCGCAATGCGCGCGAAATTTATCAGCACGTCAAGCTGTGCGACGGCCGCAGCCGTGCGTCGCAGTCGCGGCGCTTCGTGCGCAATCTGCTCGCGCAATTCGGCGTAGAGGCGGCGCTCGATTTCGAGTATGCGCTCATCGGCGTCGAGAACCTTGCGCTCGTATTCTTTGAGTTCCGGTGAAGTAAACCGCTCCGCGCCTACCAAAGTTTGCTTTCGGTCGTAATCGGCTGGGGCGCGGTCCTTGTTGGCGTTCGAAATTTCAATGTAATAGCCGAAGACTTGATTGAAGCGGATTTTTAGAGAGGCGATGCCGGTGCGTTTGCGCTCGCGCTCTTCCATCGCCGCGATGGTTTGTTTGCTGGTGCGGCTGAGATTGCGCAATTCATCGAGCGCGGGATCGAATCCGGCGCGAATGATCCCGGGATCGGTCGCGAGCGCCGGTGGTTCATCGGAAATTGCGCGGGCGATGTCGTCGCGCACGTCGGCAAGCTCATCGAGTCCGTCATACAGCTCGGCGATTCGTGAGGCGGCGGCTCGCGCGTCCGCACCCAGGAATCCGCGCAGCACGGGAATTTGTTCGAGCGATTTGCGGAGCGCCAGTAGGTCGCGAGGGCCGGCGGTGCCCATGGTTACGCGACTGGTGAGGCGTTCGAGATCGAAGACCGCGCTCAGCGTGCTGAAAATCTCATCGCGCTCGACGGTGCGGCCGCGGAATTGCTCGACCGCGTCGAGGCGGGCTTCGATTTCAACGAGCGCGATCTCCGGACGCAGAATCCAGCTTCGTAGCAACCGCGCGCCCATGCCGGTCGCGGTTTCGTCGAGCGCGGAAACGAGCGTGGCCGAAGAATCGTCGCCGATTGGCTCGATCAATTCCAGATTGCGCACCGTGACCTGATCGAGCGCCAGCGCTTCTTGCTGCTCGTAATAGTGCAGCGTATCGAGATGCTCGAGACCTGCCACGGCCGTCGCGCTGCCATTGCTCGAGGCACGGTCGCCACTCGATCGCCCCGCCGCGCCATTATCTCCGCGCGCGCCGATCGCTGAAGTTTCGCGCAGATAATGAACGATCGCCCCGGCGGCGCTGACCGCCTGCAAATGGCGCGTGACGCCGAAACCTTCGAGAGTGGCGACGCGGAATTGTTCTTCGAGCAAACGCGTGGCGAACTCGTGATGGAAAATCCAATCGTCGAGGCGCGTCTCGACCGCGCCAAGCCCATTTAGTTCCGGCGCGCCGGCAGCAGGGAAGAGCGAAACGGGCCGCGGCAACAGCACTTCACGAGCGCGCAGAATTCCCAACTCATCGCGCAGGCGCGTTTCCGCGCCGGCGCCAGAAAATTCAGTGGCGCGAAAATCGCCGGTCGAAAGATCGACGTAGGCCAGGCCTACGGTGGATCCGGTGGCGTCGCGCGATACAGCCGCCAGAAAATTATTTTCTTTTGGATCGAGAATTCCCGATTCGGTTGCCGTGCCCGGTGTGACCACGCGCACCACCTCGCGGCGCACTAATTTCTTTCCGGGTCCGGCCTCCTCCATTTGATCGCAGACGGCCACGCGATGTCCGGCACGAATCAATCGCGCGATGTAGCTTTCCGCTGCGTGATAAGGAACGCCGCACATCGGCACCGGCTGGCCCTTCTCTCGATTCCGCGCCGTCAAAGTGATTTGCAGTAGGCGCGAGGCTACCTGCGCGTCGTCGTAGAAAAGCTCGTAAAAATCGCCCAGGCGGAAAAGCAGCAGCGCTTGAGGATGCTGCTTCTTGATGGCGTGATATTGCCGCAACAGCGGCGACGCGGGTTCAGTCATGAATGCAGACCTTGCACAGGAATTTCGATTATGTCGGCCCCTCGCCGCTTTAGCAACTGTCTCCGTTCGACGGGCCTTCGTTGACTTGACTGCGCACGCGACCTAAGATTTGCTCGCGATGCCCGAACCGCAATCGATGATTGGCCGCACGATCTCGCACTATCGCATTATCGAGAGGCTTGGCGGTGGCGGCATGGGCGTGGTCTACAAGGCGCAGGATACGCGTCTGGATCGCGCTGTGGCGCTGAAATTCCTTCCGGAAGCGTTATCGCACGACGCGCAGGCGCTGGAGCGTTTTAAGCGCGAAGCCAAGGCGGCTTCGGCGCTGAATCATCCGAACATTTGCACGATTTACGATATCGGCGAAGAAAACGGCAAAGCCTATATCGTCATGGAGTATCTCGATGGCGTAACCCTCAAACATCAAATCGATGAGCGCCCAATCGAAATCGAGATTCTGCTCAATCTGGCCATCCAGATCGCCGACGGACTAGACGCCGCGCACGGCGAAGGAATCGTCCATCGCGATATTAAGCCTGCAAACATTTTCGTTACCAAGCGCGGGCATGCAAAACTTCTTGATTTCGGCCTTGCTAAAGTCAGCCCAGCGAAAAATGCCCCTGCGAACGCAGAGACCGTGGCAACACGAGCGGTAGAAGCAGACCATCTCACTAGCCCGGGCAGCACACTCGGCACGGTCGCCTACATGTCGCCGGAGCAAGTGCGCGCGAAGGAGCTGGATGCGCGCACGGATCTCTTCTCCTTCGGAGTCGTTCTCTACGAAATGGCCACCGGGCAATTGCCATTTCGCGGCGAAAGTTCCGGCGTCACTTTCAATGCCATCCTCGAGCGCGCGCCGGTTGCGGCGATTCGTCTGAATCCCGATCTGCCTCCGAAATTGGAAGAGGTCATCAACAAGGCTTTGGAGAAGGACCGCAACTTGCGCTATCAGCATGCCGCCGACATGCGCGCTGACTTGCAGCGGTTGAAACGCGACACGGACTCCGGCCGTTCGGGCGTGACGTCCGGTGAACTTTTGCCCGATCCGTCGCAAGCCCTCAATTCCGCGTCGAGCGCGGCCGCCAAGCCGGCTCAAACAACGAGCGGGTCCTCAAGTTCGGACGTGCACGTCGCCGCCGGTCTTTTGGCGCGGCACAAAAAAGCATTTCTGGCAGCCGTCGTAGCAGGCATTCTGATTTTGGCGGGTCTCGGATACGGCGCTTACCGGATGCTCTCGCCCAGCGCAGGTTCGAGGATCGATACGCTGGCGGTGCTGCCTTTCACGAATGTGACCGGCGATCCGAACACCGATTACCTGAGCGATGGCATCACCGAGAGCCTCATCGGCAACTTGTCCAAACTCCCCAATCTAACCGTGCGTCCGCGCAGTTCCGTGATGCGCTACAAAACCAAAGACCCCGACCCGCAAAAAGCAGCCAGCGACCTGCAAGTCGCCGCGGTGGTGACGGGGCGAGTCACGCAACACGGCGATTCTTTAACAATCAGCGCCGAACTGACCGACACCGGCAAAAATCGCAGCCTGTGGAGCGAACAATACGACGCGAAACTCTCGGACGCACTGAGAGTCCAGCGCGAAATCTCGGACGAAATCGCCGCGCGCCTACGCGAAAAATTGACCGGCGAGCAAAAAACGCAGCTGACCAAAGGCGGCACCAACGATCCGGAAGCCTACAGCCTCTATCTCAAAGGCCGCTACTATTGGGACAAGCGCACGCCCGAAGGCCTGGCAAAATCAAAGGAATATTTCCAACAGGCGATCGAAAAAGATCCGAACTATGCGCAAGCCTACGTGGGCCTCGCGGAATATTATTCAGTTCTTCCCGTATACACGTCCGCGCGGAATTCGGAAACCAACCCGCTAGCGAAGGCCGCGGCGTCGCGCGCGCTGGCCCTTGATGATTCGCTCCCTGAAGCGCATGCGACGCTGGGCGCCGCTTACGACGAAGACTGGGACTGGGCCGCCGCTGAACGGGAATATCAACGGGCGCTCGAACTGGATCCTAAAAGCGCTCGCACCCACGTGCTTTACTCGATCCATCTTGAGAATTTGGGGAAACTGGACGAGATGGCGGTGCACTTGCGGCGGGCCATCGAGCTTGATCCGTTGAATTTGAATGGCCTCGATAATTTAGCGGAGTCGTATCTATACACCAGGCAATACCCCGAAGCCATAGCAGAGGCCAACAAAGTCATAGAAATCGATCCGAACTACGCCAACGCCCACATGCATCTCTCGCAAGCCTATCTGTACACGGGAAAGTACGATCTGTGGCTCGAGGAATGGGAGAAGGGCGCGACTCTGAACAACACGCCGGAAGATCTCGCGATGGTGAAGGCCATGAAAGTGGAATATGCCAGGTCCGGGCTTCACGGCGCGCTGTTGCGCAGCGCGGAATATCAGGAAGAGGAAACCAAACGGCAGTACGTGGACCCCGCGCTGATTGCCATGACCTATGCAATGCTGGGAGACAAAGATAAGGCGTTTGCGCAACTCGACAAAGCCGCGGCGCAAAAGAGCGTTTTTCTCACGTACGTGAAAGTGCTGCCGGACCTTGACTCTCTGCGCTCCGATCCGCGCTACGCTGCGCTGCTCAAGCGCATGGGCCTTCCCCAATAGCGATTCGCTCGCGCTTCACAGAGCTTCGACATAACGAAACGGCCGAATTGCGGCACTCTTCCAGAAATACGCGAGGATGATCACGCTGGCTATCGCGGCGTAAGCGCACCAGAGCGAGGTGAAGGCGTAACGCTTGAAGAGCATCACAATCAGCAGAATCGCCAGATTGGCGGCGCCGAACCAGACCATCATGCGAATCTTCGAAAGGAACAGCGGGCCGCAGGTCACGATGACGTAGAGCACGGCGACTAGAGTGTTGTTGGTGGCTTGATTGATGTAGACGATGCTGTTCTTTTCGACGTACACCTGGGTGGGAAAGGCGGTCAGCGCCCACAGAATATAAAGCGCGGTGGCGCCGCCTAGAATTACGAAGGGCATCATGGTGCGGCGGGCTTTCCTCGTCGGCTCGAAGACCATCACGCTCAGAGGTAAGAGAAATGGCAGCAGGCCTTGCGCATATAACATGAATGCCGCACCCATGTCGTGTGCCACCTGTTTTGAGAGGATGCCGTCCAATCCCAGCCAAACGAAACCTTCGATAAACTGGTGCACAGCGAAAAGAATCGGCAAAGACGCAAACATCAATTCGCGCCTGTGCTTCACCTTGCTCAATGTCACCACGCCCACCGCACCCAATGCCGTGCTGCCCACGAAATTCGCTGCCGCTGAAAAGCACACAGTCACGCACCTCCGTCTCGACGTTTACATACACCCGCAACCGCCGAACGTACAACACTTCTTACGATCCGAGATCTGCACGGTGCGGCGTCTGTGCGATGAGATTTTCATTCCGCTAGATAACTCTTTGATAGAATGTGGGCTTCGCGATTTGTCCGTTTCAGATCTGCTCGCCGCTTCGGGGAGGGCACCGTGAGGCTTTTTCAATCGTGTCTGCTGCTCGCAGTTTGGATGGCAGTCGCGCCTCGCGCGATCGCCCAAGACGCTCCAACTCCGCTACCGCGCGTGATTCAACATGCCGATCCAGTCTACCCACAGATTGCACGCACGGCGCATATTCTGGGCGACGTCCGCGTAAGGTTTTCGACCAACGGAGAATCGGTGATTCAGGCTGTGGCTGAATCCGGGCCACAGTTGCTCCGAAAATCTTCCGAGGATGACGTCCGATCCTGGAAATTCGCCGCTCACACTCCGGGTAGTTTTTATGTCACGTTCCGTTACAAGCTCTTATCCGGCGACACGGAGATAGCGTTCCTGGAATCGCCCGCGTTGGTGGAAGTCGCTGCGCCCGTGGCGCCGATCATTATTGATTACGCTTACATCGGGCTTGGCAAATGGAAAACGGATGTGAAGAGCGCCCACGGTAAATCTCATCTATTGCTGAATTTGGCTTACTCGGGTCCGGACGGCACTTGGTTAGCGGGCGATGCACGAGATGCGAAGGGAAAATGCGAAGAAATCGACGTCGGCGTCAGAGACGGAGAGATGCTGGGATTCACTATGGCGCTCGCCGATCCTAAAGGTAAAGAGGTGAAGACATTCTTCGTCGGAAAAATGACTGACGCCAAGATTATCGGCTCGCTGGTGGATGAAAACGGGAGAACGGCGAATTGGAGCGCCTCGAAGACTTCGGAAATGCAGGGCGGCGAAGAGCCGTGCGAATAAAACTGTCGTGTCCAGCATCGGCACGACATCGCATCGTCTAGACCGCGGCTTCCCTCCAAACAATCTTCTGGCCTACCGCGCCCTCGCGGCTATAATTCCGCGCGACCGCAATAACAAGGACATCCGAAGGAAACGTCATGGCCAACGAGCCGCACCCATCCCGCGTAGCCGTCCTGCAATTACATGTAAGCAAATTCTGGTCCGACGACCTCGGCCTGACGCTCATCACCATTGCCATATGCGCCCTCGTATTCGTGATCACTCCGCTGCGCGAAGCGGGCCTTCCCGGACGAATTTTCTTCGACGTGATGATGGCCGTGCTGATGATTTCCGGGTCGCTGACCGTAAGCCACAGCCGCCTCACCACGGGACTGGTGATCGGCTCCGCCCTGGCGGGCGCGGTGATCTTAGGCGCCGGGCGATTGCACCCCACGCCGTTCCTGCATCAATTCGGCAGCATTTTCGCGACTTTTAATCTGCTCCTATATGTTTACATCGTCGTTCTGGTCATGTTTCGCGGTGGCCCGGTCACCTGGAGCCGCATTCAGGGCGGGGCCTGCATTTATTTGCTTCTCGGCATGGCCTGGGCCTCCGCGTATCAATATGTCGAACAGCGTTTCCCCGGCTCCTTCCAATTTGTTTCCGCTCCACTGGATATCGACCAACTTACTTCGAAGCTTACCTACTATAGTTTCGGGACGCTCACCACGGTGGGAACTGACATCAACGCGATTCAACCGTTCGCGCGAGCGCTGACGACCGCAGAGGCGGTGGTGGGGCAGCTTTTTCCCGCGACTTTTATCGGCGCGCTGGTGGCGATGGCTATGCAGTCACGCGCCAAGTCTTAGAGCTTTCTCCGCGTAGGGCCCGCGCTTTATGCCGGGCCGGGCAACCAGAAATTTCAAGGCGCGATTTCGGCCCAGCGCAAATTCATTTCAGCGAGATGGTGTGGCACGCCCGAGTTCGGGGTTGTGGCTCAATCGTGCGCGAAAAGGCCCCGCATAAAGCGCGGGCCCTAGGAAGAGTCCGCGGATACAACGCCGAGGCGTAACCCGGGAGCGTGGCCAACCCGACGCCCTGCGCGCATCAATGGCTATCGCAGACCTGCGACATGCGGTCTTGATCGACCGCGTAGCGCGTGCCGCGCGCCAGGATTCTTTGCTGCAGATCTTCTTTTTCCTGGATGCGCGCTTTGTATTTCCTATCGATCTCCTCGAAGCGCTGCTGTTCGCCGGGTCTCATTTGACTGGTAGGCCGTTCCCAGTTCGGAGCTGCCGTCGACAGCTCTTCGACTTCCTCTTTGCGGATCTCGTTCGCCGCCACCAGTGCGTCAGTGTAGGCTTTCATTTGTGCCTTCATCATTTCCTGAAACTTCTCGTGTAGCCCGCTCACCTCGCGAGTCTGCGCCACGAGCTGAGGATCATTGGCCCTCTTGCCGGCCGATCCCTTGCCGGCGGTGGCTACGCAAATATTCTTGTCGATGGCGAAAATCCGAGCGGTAAGTTCCTCATATTCGGAGCCCATATCCAGGCGCAATGCCGTGCAACTTTGCTCCGCTGACGGAACTTTCAGCTGCCGCAATTTCTCGCAGTAAGCCTGTTTGTCGCCTGACAGAGGTGCGCCGGCCCCTTGGTCCCCCGAAGCCGGCACTTCGTCGTTCGTAACGACCTTGACAGCCTTAGGCGCGGCGGATTTCGCGGCACGAGTATCGCGCGCCACGTCGCCGAGCGGCCGGTCATCCTGCGCGGATGCGATGCCGCAAAGAGTGAGCGACAAGATGCAGATGAGGATCGAGATTCGGCGCACCGCTGCACTCCCTTCGGACCGATGGATTAAACGTTAGCACGGCGGCGCGTGGTCACGGGAAATTGGCTCGAGGGAATGTGCCGTGATCGCGCACTTTCCGAACGTAGGGCCCGCGCTTTATGCCGGGCCGGGCAACCAGTAATTTCACGGCGCGATTTGAGCCTGGCGCGAATTTTCACCATTGAGACGGTATGGCATTCGCGAATTAGGGTTGTGCCCCAATCGTGCACGAAGAGGCCCGGCATAAAGCGCGGGCCCTACGAAACAATCTCTCCGACATGTCGGATTTCCGCCGGTGTGCGTTCGCGTTTATACTGGCTCGCCGAAAATGGCTCCTAAGAATCAAGAAGTTGAAATCAAGCTGCAGATTGACGACATCGCTGGGCTTCGCGGGAAGCTTCGCAAATTGCGGGCGCAAGGGGCGCCGCGGGTTTTTGAGCGCAACGAACTTTACGATACGCCCCAGTCCGACCTGCGCGCTTCCGGCAGGCTGCTGAGGATCCGCATCGAAACGCCGGCACCCGGCGCGGCGAACCGCCCGCCGCGTCGAACTGGCGCCGAGTCGCGCGGCGTTTTGACTTACAAGGCGCCGATTGAGGGCATCGATCAGGCAGCGCCGCGGCGCTACAAGCAGCGCCAAGAATTAGAAATTTATTTCCACCCAGCCGAGCGGCTCGAACCCATCCTTCGCGCTCTGGGCCTACGCCCCGGATTCCGCTACGAAAAACTGCGCACCGAATTCACCCTGCCAAAATTAAAAGGCCTTCATCTGGACCTCGACGAAACGCCCATCGGCAACTATCTCGAGCTCGAAGGCCCGCCGCACGCCATCGACCGCGCCGCCAAACTCCTCGGCTTTACCGCGCAGAATTACATCACGGCTACGTATTGGGATTTGTACATGGCGCATTGCCGCGGGCACCGGCTCGATCCCGGCGATCTGGTGTTCCCGATGCGAAAAAAATCGCGATAAGTAGCAGTCTTTACTTGACAAAGCGCGCAGCACCGCTTAACAAGGTCGCTGAGGACACACGCACGAAATGGAGTGTTCTTCCAATCTGGATTTAGCAGGTCCTCGACAGCCCGCGCCGGAACGAGTGGCGCGGGTGCTAGGTCGGGCGCCCCTGGTTTTGCTGGTGTTTGCGCGCAGCAAGAACGGGATGAGCGCGGAGGCGAGAGCCGTCCGGGCGTAACGAGAAGCTACTATTCTTGCTACCCGCGGCGGGATTGCCCCGGCCGCGGGTATTTTTTTGCGCGGGGGACGCGGAATCGAAGTAGCTGATTCAAAAGCATTTCAGATTTGGCGAAACGAATGCTGAAGCGTTCGTAGCGGTGGGCTTCAGCCCAGCATCTTTCTGGCGGCCGGTCGCAATGTAGGAGAAAACACATGCTGCACGCAACCGAAGTTCTCGGCGCCGAAGCCTACGACGTAAGCGGCAATTTCGTCGGCCGTGTGAAAGAACTATTCATCGAGCCCGCCGACCAACCCAACCGCGTAGCCCGAGTGCTGCTCGCTCGCGGACAATTCCGCCCGCTGGTCGCACGATACGATCAAATCGGCGCAGTGACCCCGGGGAAAGTAACGCTCACCACCGACGAATCCGCGCTCGAACTCTTCTCACCAAACGAGGGCTGGCTAGCCGTCCGCAAAGACTTGCTCGATCAGCAAATCATCGACACGAGCGGCCGAAAAGTGGTGCGCGTGAACGATATCGACTTTAACGACCAGCGCACCAACGGCAACGTGGAAATGCGCGTGACGCAAGTCGACGTCGGCGTGGCAGGCGCCGTCCGCCGCCTGCTGCAAGGCATCGTCCCGCCCGCGGCGATTCGCCGCATTCAAGAAAAGCTTCCGCCGCGCAAGATACTCTGGGAATTCGTGAATTTGATCGAGCCAGATCCGCTGCGGCGCGTCAAGCTGCGCATGTCTAGCCAAAAGCTGGCTTCCATGCACCCAGCCGATTTGGCTGACATCATGGAAGAGCTTTCGCCGGCCGAGCGGCAATCGATCGTCGATTCACTCGACGAAGAAACCGCCGCTGACGCCATCGCCGAGCTCGACAAGCGCTTGCAAACGCAGGTGGTCGAAAAGCTCGATCCGGAAAAAGCGGCGGACATCATCGAAGAAATGCACCCCGACGAAGCTGCCGATCTGCTGGGACGGCTTTCGCCGGAAGCCTCCAGCGACATCATCGACGAAATGCCCACCCGCGAAGCCGCCGAAGTAAAAGAGCTGCTAAGTTTCGACACAGACACCGCAGGCGGCATGATGAATACCGAGTTGGTGGTGGTGGCCGAAGACGCCACGCGCGGCGAAGTAGTCGACTATATCCGCTTCCACGAAGTGCCGCTCGATCAGCTCGATAACGTGGTGCTGGTCAATAAAGATCTGTCGCTCACTGGCACGGTGCGCTTGGCGCGTCTGCTGTTGGCCGATTCCGAGCAGCCCGTGTCTGAACTGACCGCGGAATCGCTGGTGTTCGTGCACCCGGACGCCAAAGACCGCGAAGTATTCGAGCTGTTCGATAAATACAATCTGCGCAGCCTGACGGTCGTCGATCAGCACAAGCGGCCGGTGGGAATGATCACTGTCGACGACGTCGTCAGCCACATGCACGCGATGCTATGACCTACGTAGAACTAGCCACGACTTTGGGGCGCGCGAAGGAGCGCTGGGTGAAGTTTGCCCGCCGCACCCGCGCGCTGCAACGCCGCCTCGCGGTGATTCTGGCGGTCGTCGGTCCCGGCATCATCACCTCAAACGTAGACAACGACGCCGGCGGCATCACCACCTACACCCTCGCCGGCGCACAATTCGGCTACAAGCTACTCTGGGTGCTGATTCCGCTCACGATCGCGCTCTACGTCAGCGAAGAAATGTGCGCCCGCATGGGCGTGATCACCGGCAAAGGCCTGTCCGACCTAATCCGCGAAGAATTTGGCTTCCGCTCCACGTTTTTCGTAATGGCCGCCGCTCTACTCGTAGATCTCGGCAACACGGTAGCGGAATTCGCCGGCGTAGCAGCCTCGATGGAAATTTTCGGCGTATCAAAATACATTTCGGTCCCAATAGCCGCGCTAATCGTCTGGTTCCTGGTCGTGCGCGGCTCCTACAGCTCCGTCGAAAAAATCTTCCTGATCGCCTGCGTCTTTTATCTGTCGTACGTCCTGTCGGCAGTCCTGGCCAAACCCGACTGGCTACTAGCCGCAAAAGAAACAGTCGTTCCGAACTTCAGCCTGCAAAAAGACTATTTGCTGATGTTCATCGGCTTGGTGGGAACCACAATCGCCCCGTGGCAATTTTTCTATCTGCAAGCAGGCTTCGTAGAAAAGCGCGTGGGCGCGAAGCAGTACAAACACGCCCGTCTCGATGTGCTCGTAGGCAGCATCACCTGCATGGCCATCGTATTCTTCGTAATCGTCTGCACCGCCGCCACGCTCCACGCCAAAGGCATGACCAACGTAACCTCCGCCGCCGAAGCCGCCAAAGCCCTAGTCCCGCTAGCCGGACGCTGGGCCGCCTACCTCTTCGCATTCGGCCTACTCAACGCCTCACTCTTCGCCGCCTCAATCTTGCCGCTCTCCACAGCGCACGTGATTTGCGAAGGCCTAGGCTTCGAAGCCGGGATCGATCGCAAACTCCCCGAAGCCCCGGTCTTCTACGGTCTCTATGCTGGCCTGATCGTTGCCGGCGCGGCAATAATCCTGATCCCTCACGCGCCCCTGTTCAAAATCCTGCTGCTCTCGCAAGTCGCGAACGGCGTCTGGCTCCCGATCGTCCTGATCTTCATACTGCTGCTGGTGAATCGCAAAGATCTCATGGGCGAGTACGTGAACTCTCTAAGCTTCAACATTGTCGCTTGGTTCATCAGCATTGCCATGATCGTGATCACGTTCCTATCAATCTTTGCTCCTAGCGGGTAGCAAAGCGCGCGGCGGTGCCGCGGAACCCCGTAGGGCCCGCGCTTTATGCCGGGCCTCTTCGTGCTAGATTTCGCCAGCACTCACACTCGCGCAGCAACCCACCTTACAAACGAAAATCTGTCGCGTGCCCGAATCGCGCTTTGAAGTTACAGGTTGCCCGGCCCGGCATCAAGCGCGGGCCCTACGTTCGGAGGGCGCTGCGCGCAAGCAACCAGCTGAAGTTTCAGCGCGAATCGAGTTGAATGTTCGGTCCCGTGGGGAATTGTCCCATTAGCGAACGCTTGAGCAGCCAAGCCCGCGCCCCCAATCCATTAAGCCACGCAGCAACAGCATCTTAGCGATTGCCAGAAACGGGCGGTCACATGCATTCTAAGCCCTGTCAGCGAATTGGGAGGGGCGCCCATGACCTCGATCTTGCAAGACCTGCGCTATAGCCTGCGGATGATCGTGAAGGCTCCAGGGTATGCGGCGATCACTATCTTGACCCTGGCGCTCGGGATCGGCGCGAATACCACCATCTTCAGTTGGATCAATTCCTCTCTGTTGAATCCTGTACCCGGAGTCTCTAACGCGAGCGAGGTCTTGTCCCTTACGCAGGGCAAGCCCGGAGATTCGCCACTAGGCTTTTCGTACCCAGACTTCGAAGCCATGCGCGACGGACAACAGAGCTTTACAGGACTCACCGCGTGCATATTTACGCCCATGAGCCTCACCGGCAAAGGCAAGCCGGAGCGCATTTGGGGCATGGTCGCATCCGCGAATTATTTCGATGTGCTGGGCGTACGGCCGATGCTCGGCCGCGGTTTTCTTCCCGAGGAGGATCAGAAGCCGGGAGGCGCGCCGGTGGCGGTGATCAGCGATCGTCTGTGGCAGACGCATTTCGGCGCGAACCGCAACATTCTGGGCCAGACGATCGAGCTCAACGAGCATCCCTACACGATCGTGGGAGTTGCGCCTCCGCTGTTTCAGGGAAGCCAAACCGGACTGCGCATGGAAATCTGGGTGCCGATCATGATGGAGTCGCAATTCATGACCGTCAGCGACCTGCTTCATGACCATCACAATTTCTGGCTATTCGCCTTTGGCCGGCTGAAACCAGGCGTCGCGCTGCAGCAAGCGCAGGAGGAAATGACGCTGCACTTGAAGCGCGAGGCCAAGAATTATCCCGAGGAGCACAAAGGCCACGACAGCGTGACGGCCTACCCGCTCTGGCGCAATCCCTTCAGCATGAATTATTTTCTCGCGACGCTGCTGCCGATGCTGATGGCTATCGCCGGGCTGGTCTTATTGCTGGCCTGCGCCAACGTTGCGAACCTGATGTTGGTGCGATCAGTAGGGCGGCGTCGCGAAATCGCCATTCGCATGTCGCTGGGCGCGAGCCGATGGCGGCTGGTTCGGCAGTTGCTGATCGAAAGCTTGATGCTAGCGCTGGCCGGAGGGGCGGTGGCGCTGTTGATCACTTCTTGGACCGCCGGGACGCTTATGAAGTTCGTGCCGAGCGGCGATTTTCCGATCTCGTTGAACATTCAGGCGGACCGCACCGTCTTGCTCGTGACGCTTATTATTTCGCTGCTCACCGGCGTAATCTTCGGAATTTTGCCCGCGTTGCGCTCCTCGAGCGTGGCTCCGATTGCGGTGCTCAAGGAGGAAAGCGGCACCGTTTCCGGCGGGCTGCGAAAAGCGCGCCTGGCGAGCGGGCTAGTGGTGGCGCAGATTTCGCTCTCGCTGGTGTTACTGGTCTGCGCAGGATTGTTCATCCGCAGCTTTCTGAGCGCGCAGCGAATTGATTTGGGCTTCAACGAGCACAACGTGGCCATCGCTTCCTACGATTTATTCACCGCGGGGTATTCCAAAGAGAACGGCGCGGAATTCCACCGGCAGCTCGAGGCGAAGCTCGAGGCATTGCCCGGCATCCAGTCGGTGGCCTTGTCGAGCCGCGAGCCGGGCCTTTCTCCAGGCTCGACGAGCGTGAAACCGGAAGGCTACGTTTCGCAGACCAACGAAACGATGGAAACGCCGATGGCCATCGTCACGCCGAATTATTTCCGAACCATGCAAATGCCGCTAGTCCAGGGCCGCGAGTTCACGCGCCTCGACAATCTGAAGGGTGAGCGCGTGGTGATCGTAAACGAAGCATTCGCGAATCGCTACTGGCCGCATCAGAATGCTCTGGGAAAGCGGCTCAGTTCGGACCTAACTCACGAATGGTTCACTGTCGTAGGTGTGGCTCGCGACGGCAAGATGACCAGCCTGAGTGAAAAGCCCGAGCCTTTCATCTTCCTGCCGCTCGATCAGGTCTATCAGTCGACGATGATCATCAACGCGCGAGTGAATGGCGACCCGTTAGCTTTTCGCAAGACGCTCGAGAGCGCCATCCATGAACTAAATCCCAATCTGGTCGTCTTCGATGTGACGTCGCTCGAATCGAGCGAGCAAATCGCCAGCTTCCCGCAGCGCATTGCAGGAGCCTTCGTCGGCGCATTCGGCCTCTTGGCGCTGGTTCTCGCCGCGATCGGAATCTACGGCGTCACCGCCTACACTACGCGCCAACGCACCCATGAAATCGGCATTCGCATGGCGCTAGGCGCGAGCAAAGACGACGTTCTCCGGCTGGTGATTGGACACGGCCTGCGCTTAACATTTGTGGGAGTCGCGCTGGGCTTGGCCACTTCGTTTGCACTGACGCGTTACCTCCGCAGCCTGTTGCTCGGAGTGACCAGCACGGACGCGCTCACATTTTCGAGCGTTGCATTCCTGCTTTGCGCCGTGGCGATGCTTGCCTCACTCATCCCCGCCCGCCGCGCCATGCGCGTTGACCCCATGGTCGCGCTGCGTCACGAATGAAATGAAAAGATTCGCGATTCGGCGCCGCAAAAAAACGTGACGCACGCGCGTCTGGCAATCTGTCGCGCTTGTTTGCGTTCACAATTTATTGATGGGACACTTCGGACGACGGCCGATCGGGGCGGTGGCGTGAAGCGTAAGTATTGGTGGATAATTTTTGGCGTGATACAGGTGGCGGGGATAATGGGCACGGTGGAAGCTATGTTCATGCAATTCCCAACGTGGTTGATTGGGTCGATGGTAGTACTGCTGCCAGGAAGTCTGGTCTGTCTCTCAATGTTCGCACCCGGCCACCAAGGTGGCAATTGGTCTCCCTGGAATTACTGCGCATACGCCGTCGGGATAAATGTTTTTCTCTTTGTCGCGGCGTCACTACGCCTCGCAAGGCGCCGAAAACCAAACTGACTCGATTGCTCGGGATACCTTGATTAGAGCCCAGTTTCGTGGTTTTCGCTCGCGCTGAGCTACCGCGGTAAATTCGCCCCCGTTGCGCGCACCAACCGCCTATGCTAGTTTCACTCGACACTTCCGCCGGGCAAAAAGAGTGAAAGCCACCGAGCTTCTAAAATCTGCAAATAAAGAAGAGACCGCGCTGCTCGAAAAGCTGGAGCCTACGCGCTTTCCCCAGCATTTGGCCATCATCATGGACGGCAACGGCCGCTGGGCTCAACGCCGCCATCTACCTCGGATTGCCGGGCACCGCGCGGGAGTGAAAGCGGCTCGAGAGATAATCGAAACGTCCGCGCGTCTAAAGCTCTCGATGCTGACGCTCTACGCCTTCTCGCTCGAAAATTGGCGACGCCCGCAAGCCGAAATCGATTTTCTGATGCGCCTGCTTCGCGAATACCTGAAAAAAGAACTGCCCACCATCCACAAAAACAATATCCGCCTGCTAGTGATCGGCCGCTCCGAGCAATTGCCGGAAGCCGTCCGCCGCGATATCGAAGAAGCCATGCGCTTCACCGCCCAAAACACCGGCATGAAATTAGTAGTAGCCCTAAATTACGGCGGCCGCGCCGAATTGGTTGACGCCTTCAACGCCATCCTCGATCGCGTCCGCCGCGACGGCCTCTCCGGCTTCCAAGCCGACGAGCAAACCATCTCGCAACATCTCTACACCGCCGGCCTGCCGGATCCCGACCTGCTGATTCGCACGAGCGGTGAAATGCGCGTCAGCAATTTTCTGCTGTGGCAAATCGCTTACGCCGAAATCTACGTGACCGAAACTCTCTGGCCCGATTTCAGCCGCGCCCGCCTCTTCGAAGCGTTACTCGATTATCAAAAGCGCGAGCGCCGCTACGGCGGCCTAGGCTCCTCCGGCGGCAATTCCTCAGGCTCAGGCCAAAGAGCCGCAGCCAGGCACGCCTAACCCAAAATGCTCCGCCGCATATTAACCGCCGCAGTCCTAATTCCAGTGGTAGTCGCGCTGATTTGGTGGGGTCCGCCACTAGCCGTAGCCGCCGCAGGAACAATCGTAGTGCTACTGGCGATGCACGAATTCTTCTCGCTCGGCGATCGCATGGGCCTTCGAGCCTATCGCCGCTGGACCATGCTCTGCACGGTAGGCCTCTTCTACGCGCAATGGATGAAAGGCCTAGAAATACACCGCGCGGTAGGCTCCGACGGCGAGCTAATCGGCCACGCCGCGAACGCGTTCTCCTCCGTCGAATTCGTGATCATTATTTTCGTCTTCGGCGCCGCCATGATCGGCATCTTCAGCCGCCAAGCCGTAGCCGACATCCTTCCAGCCATCGCGATGAGCTCCGCCGCAATCGCCTTCATCGCCTTCCCATTCAGCTATCTCCTCCGCATCCTCGAAAATCCAGAAACCGGCCGCCAATTCGTCTTGTTCACGCTAGTCCTAGTCTGGGCCGGCGACATGCTAGCCTATTTCATAGGCCGCGCCTTCGGCCACGCGCGCATGGCCCCAGCCCTAAGCCCGAAAAAAACCTGGGAAGGCGCCGCGGCAAACCTAGCAGCATCGCTAGCAGTAGCCACGCTATTCGCAAAATGGGTCCACGCCGACGGCCTGACGGTGCTAATAATCGCCGCGCTAGCCAACATCGCAGGCCAACTCGGAGACCTGCTAGAATCAGCTTATAAGCGCGGCGCAGGAATGAAAGATTCCAGCGCCCTGCTACCAGGCCACGGCGGAATGTTAGATCGCATAGACAGCCTAATCCTAGCCGCCCCAGTAGTTTGGTACGGCATAGTCTGGCTAAACAGCAGCTTTCATTTCTAGTCGAGAACGAGGCAACTCTTTCGTAGCGCTGGCGTCCCCGCCGGCTCTTACGACCACAGAAGTAAGCAACAATCGCAAACAAGGACGGAGCTAGCTGCTGAACAAAGCTCGTGAATCGTCTTTGCTGCTCCGCCCGTAATTTGAGCTCATGGCGGATTTCGTAAACGTGGGAGCCGGCGGGACGCCAGCGCTACGAAGGCTGTAACCGTAATCGCGATCGAAAAATGACCCGAAAACTTGCCATCCTCGGCTCAACCGGCTCCATCGGCCGCCAAACTTTCAGCGTAGTCGAATCGCTCCCCAACGATTTCGAAGTAGTCTCGATGTCCGCAGGCACAAATGTGGAGCTCGCCGCCACCCAAGCCGCGAAACACCGCCCGAAACTAATCTCAGTCGCCACGCCGGAAGGTGCGAAAGAACTCACCGATCGCCTACGCGCCAAAAAATTTTCCCCGCTCCCAGAAATCCTCCACGGCCCCGAAGGCATCGAGCAGGTAGCCACCCACCCGGAAGCCGAAATCGTAGTCTCCGCCGCAGTCGGAGTAGTCGGCCTCCCGGCAACCTATAAAGCCGCACAAGCCGGCAAAACCCTAGCCCTAGCGAACAAAGAAGTCCTAGTAGCCGCAGGCGAGCTAGTAATGGCGGCAGCAAAAAAGCACAACGTCGCCGTCCTCCCAGTAGACAGCGAACACAACGCCATCCACCAATGCCTACGCGCCGGCGAGAGCAGGGAAGTAAAGCGCCTAATCCTAACCGCCTCAGGCGGCCCCTTCCGCAAAACCCCCGTCGCCCAGCTCAAGAAAATGACGCCCAAGCAAGCCCTAAAGCATCCAAACTGGAAAATGGGCCAGCGCATAACCATCGACTCCGCCACCATGATGAACAAGGGCTTCGAAGTCATCGAAGCCCGCTGGCTTTTCGGCATCGGCCTGGAGCAAATCCAAGTAATCATCCATCCGCAATCGACTATTCATTCAATGGTCGAATACATAGACGGTTCAATCCTGGCACAACTAGGCCCAACAGACATGCGCATGCCCATTCAATATGCGCTAACCTATCCCCTACGAGTAGCATCCAAAGAATGCACACTCGATTGGTCTAAATTGAAGAAGTTGGAATTCGAGCCGGTCTCGGAACAAAAATTCCCGTGCGTGCGGCTAGCCAAAGAAGCGGCAAAAAGCGGCGGGCCAGCCCCATGCGCATTAAATGCCGCCGATGAAGAAGCAGTAGCCGCGTTTCTAGCCGGCAAACTGAAATTCACAGGCATCGCAGCCGTAATAGAAGTAGTGCTCGAAAAAATGCCAAGCCGCGCGCTCAACAGCATCGCTGACGTCCTCGATGCCGATTGCGAAGCCCGCCGCCTGGCACGCCAAGAAATCGCTAGAAGGAAAAACTAACGCTCATGAACAGCTTGCTCACGTCCATCGTCGCCGTAGCAATCGTCCTCGGCGTAGTAGTTCTCGTCCATGAATGGGGCCACTTCATGGCCGCAAAATTATTCGGCGTCCGCGTAGTCGTCTTCTCCATCGGCTACGGCACGCGCCTCTTCGGCTGGAAAAAAGGCGACACCGACTATCGCGTAAGCGTACTCCCGCTAGGCGGCTATGTCCGTCTAGCCGGCGATAACCCGGTCGAAGAGCGCACCGGCGCCCCCGATGAATTCCTCTCCCGCCCGCGCTGGCAACGCGTCCTGATCTATTGCGCCGGCCCCTTCATGAATTTAGTTCTAGCATTCGCAGTAGCCACGGGAATTTATCTCTTCCTCGGCATGCCCGTGCCTGTTTATATGAGCGAGCCAGCAAAGGTCGCCTACATCGGGGCGCACACCCCAGCAGAGGAAGCCGGCCTGAAAGTCGGCGATCGCATCACCAAGATCGACGCGATCGATAATCCCACCTGGGAACAGGTCTACACCGCGCTAGGCAAAGTCACCCCGGGCGCGCCAATTCCGCTGCAAGTCGACCGCGCCGGCCAACAACTTTCACTCACCACGAAAATGGGCGACACCGGAAACGCCGATGTAGCCGTCGGCGATCCGTTGATGGCGCCGGTAATCAGCGAAGTAGCCAGCGGCATGCCCGCCGACCGCGCCGGCCTGCGCGCCAATGACAAAATCGTAGCCGCCGAAGGCCAGCCGATTACCACGTGGACGCAGCTCGTCGACGTAATCAAAGGCTCGAATGGCAATCTTCTTCACCTCACCGCCGAACGCGAAGGCAAAGATCTGCAATTCGAAATGAAGCCAATTCTGGGACCGAATGAGTTAGGCCAGACGGTTTACGTGATCGGCGCCGCCCGCATCGATCCCACAAATTATCGCCGCCTCGGAGCGATTCAAGCCTTCCACGAAGGCGGATTAGCCACCGGAAATATGGTCACCATGGTACTCGGGGTGGTGAAAGAATTAATCACCGGTAAAGTTTCCGTGCGCCAATTGCAAAGCGTGGTAGGAATCGCCCGCGAATCCGGCCAAGCCGCAAAACGCGGCACGGTAGATTTCATTAGCTGGCTGGCAGTAATCAGCGTAAATCTCGGCGTCCTGAATCTTCTACCGATCCCGATCCTCGATGGCGGCCATATCCTGCTGCTCACCATCGAAGGCGCCATGCGCCGCGATATCAGCCTCGCCATCAAAGAAAGAATCGTCCAGGTAGGCGTCGTCTTCCTCTTGGTCATCTTCGCCATCGTTATGTACAATGACGTAGCGCGCGTCCTGCCGCACCACTGATCGCCCAACCATCGTGGCGCGGTGACATCAAATCGGCCGCGCCGTCAGACTTTATGAGCACATCCGCCCATCGCGTATCCACAGGCGAACGCATCAACGCGAACGAACCGCCCGGCCATCTCACGCGCCAATTAACCGACCGCCGCATTCGTCTCACTCGCCAGCGCCGCGTACTAGTCCAAGTAATGGAAACCGCCCGGCGTCACCTGGATGCCGGCGAAATCCTAGAGCGCGCCCAAAAAATCGATCCGAATATCACCCGCGTGACGGTCTATCGCACCATCGACCTACTAAAACGCCTAGGCCTAATCGACGAGCTAGATCTCCTGCATCTACGAGGCGACCGCCACTTCTACGAAAGCCACGGCCCAAGAGACCACATCCACGTAGCCTGCCTAAGATGCGGAAAAGTAAGAGAGGTAGAAAGCGAACTCTACGAAACCCTAAAACGTCAAATCGCCAAAGACACCGGCATAGAAATCACAGTAAGCCGCACCGAAATCGGCGGCGTCTGCTCCGACTGCCGCAAATAGCATTCCCGAATTTTTTCGTTGGTGTCGTAGGGGCGGGCCTTCAGCCCCGCCCGCCTTTCGGCCCCTGCAGCCCGCCATCCCGCCGTCACGCCCTCTATCCCCATGACGCCGCTGGATCCACCAACCGAAAAAATCTCCTTCGTGCGCCTAACCACGCACAGCCTGCCTCCGCCCCGCACTCCCGCCAATAATCGTCACCCGATCCGCCAATCGAAAAAATCGCCGCCCTCGGGCGATATCCAAAAATATCTGCCCCCGCAAAGCCTCAGGTCCCGAGAATTTCATTTCATCCCGCAACCGCGCCCAAAACCGCACCTCCATAGCCCCACCAGTCATCGACTCATCGAAATCAAAAAGATGACTCTCCACCGTCAAAGCCTTACCGTCAAAAGTAGGCCGCATCCCAACATTGGTCACCGCCCGAAACGTCCGAACATCCACCCTCACATCGGTAGCATAAACCCCCATCTTCGGCATCAATTCCTGCGCAGTCCGAAGATTGAGCGTAGGCACAACGACCCTCCGCCCCAACCCAGTCCCACTCTGAATTTCCCCAGCCAGCGAGTAAGGCCGCCCCAAAAACCGCAGCGCATCCATCACCCGCCCCTCAGCAACAGCGCGCCGTATCGCCGAACTCGACACCACCTCGCCGCGGCACACCACCGGATCAATGCATTCCACCGCAAATCCAAACTCGCTTCCGAATTCCCGCAGCATCGAAACGTCCCCGGCCCCGCGATGCCCGAACCTGAAATTCTCACCGACAAGAATCGCCTTAGTACGCAACGTGTGAACGACGATGTCCTCGACGAATTCGCGCGCGCTCAAAGAAGCCAGCGCCGCATCAAACCGCAGAACAAGCGCCGCTTCGACAGGCCTGCGCCCAATTTCCTCAAGCCGCTGCTCGAGAGTCAGAAGCAGCGCCGGCGCATCGTTCGGCCGCAACACACGTAGCGGGTGCGGGTCAAACGTAACCACCGTCGAGCGCAAATTTGCGCGGCTCGAGCGCTCCACGAGTCGATCAATAATTTCCGAGTGTCCCAAATGCACGCCGTCGAAATTGCCGATGGTAATCGCCGACCCGCGCGCATCAGCGCCAAATCGCTCCCTCCATTCCGCCGCAGATCGAAACACCGCCAGCGTCATGGAATTTTCGACTCCAGCACCAATCCATCATAAGAAAGCCGCACATTCTCCGGCAGCCGCGAATTAGCCTCCTCATGCCCCAAATCATGGCAAATATGCGTAAACCAAGCCTTCCGCGGCCGCAATTCCTCCACCAATTTCAAAGATTGCTCCACATTCGAATGCATCGGATGAGGCACATAACGCAGTGCATCCAAAATCAAATGATCCAATCCCGTCATCAATTCTTTAGACGAATCCGGAACAGAACTAAAATCCGTCAAGTAAGCCGCATCCCCGATCCGAAATCCCAACACCGGATTTTTCCCGTGTAAAGCCGGAATCGGAAGTATCCGCGCCCCAAAAAGTTCAAAAGGCCCGTCAATCTCATGCAACTCCACGCCAGGCAAAGTACTCTCCGTAGCCACATCCTCAAAAATATAAGCAAACACCCGCTTCAAAACCGCCAATGTCCCCGCCGACCCATAAACCGGCACAGCCCCGCCCTGCTTCAAATTGAAAGGCCGGATATCATCCAGCCCCATAATGTGATCCGCATGAGCATGAGTAAAAAGCACAGCATCAAGCCGGGAAATCCCAGCCCGCAATGCCTGCGCGCGAAAATCAGGCGTGGTGTCGATCACCACATTGCGCCCAGAAAACTGGATCAAAAGGGAAGGACGAGTCCGCGAGTCGTGCGGATCCGAAGAGTGGCAAACCGCACAGGGGCAAGCAAGCGTAGGCACCCCCATAGAAGTTCCCGAACCAAGAACGATCAATCGAAGTGGCAGCAGAGAAAAACCCCGAAGGAAAACAATCCACCAATTTGAAAAATGAATCCAAGAACGCGGCGCAACCCGTAGGGCCCGCGCTTTACGCCGGGCCTATTTTTTCCCCAAACCGAAACGCGACCTACTTCCCCTTACCCCGCGCCTTCTCCGCCATAGCCGCCGCAGCCGCCTTAGAAAGCTCCATAAACGAAAGCTTCAAACTCCCAATCACCTCAAGCAACAAAGCATCATCCTCAGCCGCCAAATTCCCGCGCGTCTTCTCCCGCAACACATCCAACATATCAATCATCTCCCGCGCGCCCTCAATATCCAAAAAAGGCTGCCCGGTCCGCGGGTCGTTCATCCCCCCAAGCATAGCCGCGGCATTCCGCGCCAAAAAATCCACCAGCATCTGAAAACTACGCGAAGCCGCAGGCAAATCAGCATCCGCGGCAACCGCCGGCGCAGCCACATCCCCCGAAGCATCGCTCACAAGCACCGGTCCAGCCGCAGCTCCAGCAGCCTTCCGTTCCGCATCCGATTTAGCAGCCGCCTCTTTAGCCGCAGCCTCCCGGGTAGCAGCAATCTTAGCCGCCACCTCAGACTCCCGCCGGTTCTCGTCGACAACTTCCTGCCGCAAAACGCCTTCAGCCGTAAAAGGCCGCCGGTCAATCACCTTAAATGATTCGTCGCGTTTCTCGTCATGCTTATGGTCAGCCAAGTGAACTCTCCCGAATTCCACTGCAGCAAAGTGAAGCAGTAATCAAAAAGTGTAGCACCCGGCCAACCGAGGGGACAAGCGAAGCGGAGTTCCGTACCGCAGCTACAGAGGATCTATCTACGCCGCATCCTCATCGCAATCCTTCCACCAGATAAATGTCAGACAAAAATCGCCCATACCCGTACAAGAAATTCTTCCCATCCTGCGAAACCAAAACCGGCGCAATATGATCCACCCCCGCCGGATCCGAAGGCAAAATCTGCTTCCAAGGCGTCTTCTTCCCGCTAGCCAATTCCACGCGATAAACCTCCGTCGGCACTTCGCGATAGCTGTAGGCGTAAACCGATCCGCCATCTTCCGTGAATGCGGCGACCCGGTAGCCCTCCGGAATTCCCGCAATCAATTTCGGCTCGCTACCGTCGGTTGGGTAAAGATAACCCCGGTCATCGGGGCCAATCCCCGCCACAAAGCGCCCGTCCGGAGAAATCGCAAATGAGCCCCAGAACACGCCCTCCGGCGAAACAGGCCGAGGCTTCCCACCAGAGATATCCTGAACGTAAAATCTCACCCCATGCTTAGGCTCATTTCCGGTAAAAACAAAATGTTTCCCATCGCGCATGAAATAACCGGCCAGGTGCGAAATCCCATCCGCCGGTAATTCCCTCGGCGTGCCGGCCCCGGTAGGAAGCAAATTGATCGGCTGCAAATCGCCGACGCGTGCTGAAGCGGCCGTCTTGGCGTCCGGCGAAAGTCCGAAAGCCAAGCCATCGCCAAGCCGGACGGCCGGCGATCCATCCGTCTTGCGCAGATAAACTGCATAGGTCGCGCCGCCTCCTTCGCCCGTCTCGGTGAAGAGCGCCTCGGTGCCATCCAAACTGAAATCCGCGAGCGTCGAGAAATCAAACCACGAGAGATCGCGCTCGCGGCCCTTCTCCGGCACGTAAACCATTCCTTCGCGCGGCGTATCGCGCCCCAACAACATCCGTCCATCCTTATAAATGTCGTGAATCGTCAATTCGCCCGGCACGCGCGCCACCAAGCGGTCGTGGCCCGAAAGATCCGTGGCATAGAGCGAGCGCGCGAATCCAACTTCCGTAGCCGTGAAGTAAATATCGTTTCCAGCGGGAGCCCATGCCAGTCCCAGCGTGCTCTCCCAATGTTTCCCGAGCGGCGTGCGCTTTCCGCTCATGTCCATTACGGTGATCACTCCGCCGTCGTCGCCCGGCGTGGGATGATCGATGAACGCGATTTGATCGCCTTTGGGCGAAACGCGCATGTGGCTGACCCAGCCATCTGCCTCATACAGTACCTTGCCGATCGGATACTCGATGTGATTGCGCCCGCCCACATTGCGAACCACCGCTAAATTCGTCCCGTCACTCGACCAGTCCGCCCCCAAAACATTTTCGAGCATCTCGCGCGGCGCCCCTCCGGTCAGCGGTACGCGCGCCAGCGTACCGCTGTCGGTGAACGCATCCGCGGGATGGCTATGCAACATCACCGCCAGCTCGCCCGCGGACGAAATCGACAGCACTTCCGAATCCGGTATTCCCAAAGGCTGCGACTGCGGGCTCTCTTTCCGCGTGGTAAAAATCTCCGGAGGATTTCCTTCCCAAGCCGCGCTGTAAATCATCGTCTGGCCGTCAGGCCCAAAACGCGCGGCCCGAATCGTCCCGCGCCTGAAGGTAAGCTGCTGATATTCAGCCGGCGGTGAGGCAGTCGAGCGTTTCCCATCCATCACGCCTACGACGAATGCCACCGCCGCCACAACGCCACCCACGATCACTCCGATCGCCAGCCATCTCGGGAACTTGTTCCCCGTCGACGCGGCGGCGTCGGGAGTCGATTTCCATTGTGTATTCGCCTGTGAAGATTCCCGCGCAGCAGCGCCTGAACCGGTGGCCGCCACACTTTGCGAAGATCCAGAATCGCCCGCAGCCTTCGTTCGCGTGCTAGCCGCGTGCCCCGATCCGCTCTCGCGCTTCAATCGCTTCAAACTAGCTTCGAGTTCCGCTGCGGTCTGATAACGCAGCGATGCATCCTTTTCCATCGCCGTATCAATAATTTCCTCAAGTTTCGGTGGCAATTCCGGTTTGAGAGCTAGCGGCGATTCCGGCTCAGCATGCAAAATCGAATCAAACACCACTCCCGAAGTCTTCCCAGAAAACGCCTGCCGCCCGGTAGCCATCTCGTAGAGCACCACACCAAAACTAAAAACGTCGGTGCGCGCATCAAGCTCTTCGCCGCGCACCTGCTCCGGCGACATATACGCAATCGTCCCGACCGCCGCCCCGGGATTCGTCAACGCCTTCTCAATCGCGCCTTCCGTAGCATCCGCGTCCGCGCCAGCTCTGCGCGGTATATGGCTCAATTTCGCCAATCCAAAATCCAAAATTTTCGCCTGCCCACGCTTGGTAATAAAAACATTTGCCGGCTTAACGTCGCGGTGAATGATCCCCTGCGCATGCGCCGCATCGAGCCCATCCGCAATCTGAATCCCCAATTCCAGAATCTGCGTAAGCGGCAGCGCCCCAGTTTCGATGCGGTGTTTGAGGGTGAGCCCGTCGAGGAATTCCATGGCGATGAACGCGCGTCCATCGTCTTCGCCAACATCGTAGATCGTGCAAATATTCGGATGATTTAGCGCCGAAGCTGCCTGCGCCTCGCGCCGAAACCGCTCCAGCGCCTGCGCATCCCGCACCAATTCGTCAGGAAGGAATTTCAACGCCACAGCCCGGTGCAGCCGGGTATCCTCAGCTTTATAAACCACACCCATCCCGCCGCCGCCCAATTTCTCCAGGATGCGGTAATGCGACACACTCCGCCCAACAAGAGAAGCAGATTCACTCATAGGGCGGAATAGTAGGACGCCCCACAATTCAAGTCAACGCAAGCCGAACCCGGCGAAACCCGTACGGCCGGTGCTTTACGCCGGGCCTCTTCGTGCAAGATCACACCGAGCACCAATCAGCTGATTAATCCCGCACGCAGACGGTTCGGCCATTGTCCTCGCGCTCATGCTCTCCAGCCGGGCAAGCGGCATGCTGATCCTGCCGCTCCCGCTCTCGATCTTTATCGCGGTCCGCGTCTCGATTTCGATCGGCATCGCGTCCCGCCGCTCCAGGATCCCCAGCCGGCCCCTGCGGACCCGCCGGTCCCGGCACAGCCGCCGGCGCCGCCGCACAACCTGCCACTAGAAATACCAACAAAAACACACCAATCGCAAACGAAGGCTTCATCAAAATTCTCCTTTGTGAGGTCGTTTCAGGCAAACCGCCGCCAAAGCAAACGAGTGCACATGGAAGTAATGATACGCAGAGCGCATAGCAAGCCGCTGTTCCAATCAGCACAGTAGTCAGACAGGCAGGAACGACGCCCGAAGACGCAGTTCAATTCCAATCAGCACAAATGCGTTAGCGCCGCTGGCGAAAAGCGCGCTTGTTCGATGAGATTGATCGATAAGCCTGGTTTTTAGTCTTTTGACCTACTCTGAAATCTCAAATTTGAAATTTGAAATTTCCGTTTCCGTCGTCTTCTGCTTCTGATTTTGTCTTCGCGTGCTAACTTTGCGCCCTGTCAATCGGCAACCCCGCAGACTCCCATGCCGCGATCCCTCCAGCAATTTCCCCAACAGACGCAAATCCGCGCCCCTTCAATAAACTAGCCGCGATCGAAGATCGATACCCGCCAGCGCAGTAAACCAGCAGCTCACGATCCTTAGGTAGTTCCTTCGCGCGTTCCATCAAGTGATTCAGTGGCACACTCAAACTGCCGCCAATAAATTTCTGCTCGCGCTCGCGCGGCGTACGGACGTCAACAGCGAGCGGCGCTTCACCAGAAGCCATTACCTCCGCCACAAACTGCGGACTCAAGCGCTCGACAGATCCAATCAAATCAGGCCGCGCCTCCAAACTCTGCAACCCGCCGCTCAAAAATCCAGCCACATGATCAAATCCAATCCGCCCCAAACGCACCGCCGATTCGCTCTCCCGCCCAGGCGCCGCAATAATCACAATCGGATGCTCGTGATCCAAAACCGTCCCAGCCCAAGTCGCATACTGCCCGCCCAACCCAATATTGATGCTGCCAATCAAATGCGCCGCGCCAAATTCCTCCGCATCCCGCGTATCCAAAATCTGCGCCCCCTCCGCCTGCAGTTTCAAAATCGGGTCCAGCGAAAGCGGTGTCAACTCGCGCTCCAGCGCCACGTCCAGCGTCTGCCGCTCCTTACTATTCAAAACCGCGTCATAAACAAAATAAGGCGGCGCCTCCGGCTGATCCGCAGTCACGATGTCAATAAACGCCTGCTTGCCCATAGGCTGCAGCGCATAATTCACCCGCCGCTGATCGCCGATCGTAGAAACCGTCTCCTTGCTGATGGCCTTCCCGCAAAGCGACCCCGCCCCATGCGCCGGATAAACCAAACAAGCTTCCGGCAATTTCATCAATTTCGACTGCAAAGAATCGTAGAGCATCCCGCCAAGATCGACAGCCGACCAACCCAGCGCCGCCCGCAAATCCGGCCGCCCCACATCTCCAATAAATAAAGTATCGCCAGTCAAAACCGCCCAAGGCTCAGAAGCGCTCTTCTCCAAATCGAAAACAAGAATCGAAATCGATTCCGGCGTATGCCCAGGCGTTTCAAGCCCCGCCAATCGCACGCGCCCAAATTCAATCGCCCCACCATCGCCCAGCGGCACAAATCGATACTCAGCCTTAGCCCGCGCCCCCAAATAAATCGTAGCCCCCGCCCGATCCCGCAATTCCAAATGCCCAGCCACAAAATCCGCGTGCAAATGCGTCAAAATCACATGCTTGATCTGCAATGAATGCTCCGCCGCAAAAGTAAGATACCGCTCAATATCCCGCTGCGGATCAACCACGACAGCGATCCCAGTCGATTCATCCCCAATCAAATAAGAAGCATGCGCCAAACAATTCAAATAAAACTGCTGCAAAATCATGCGAAAACCTCCCTGACCCATTGCAAGCCGACCGCCCGAACCTGCTGTTTGGCTGCGGGATCTGCATTTGCCGTTTCTTCAATCTGAAATTCTCAAATCTGAAATTTGAAATTTCCGAAGCCCTTTGCGGCCCCAACTATGGTCCCTCCCGCCGACCTTCGCAACCCTCCTTTTCCCATCATTCTTGTCATTTGTCACGCCGTGCCGTAAATTGTCCGTTCAACAGGAGCCCAGCTACTAACCTTGTCCCGAGCCCATCCACGCCGCCCATCGAAAAAGAAATCACCGGCAAAAAATAATCCGCGCCGCAAACAATCAACGAAGCGCCCGCCGGCAGGAAAACTCTTCGAGGACCTCCTAGCCCTGCAAGCCCGCCTACGCGCCCCCAACGGCTGCCCCTGGGACCGCGAACAAACCCACACAACATTACGCACCTTCCTACTAGAAGAAACCCACGAAGTCCTGGACGCCATGGACTCCGGCGATCCCAAAAAATTCTCGAGCGAACTAGGCGACCTCCTCCTGCAAATCATCTTCCACGCCCTGATCGCCAGCGAATCCAACCAATTCGAAATCCGCGACGTGATCCAATCCATCCACGAAAAAATGGTTCGCCGCCACCCCCACGTCTTCGCCAAAGTAAAAGCCAAAACCTCCGCCCAAGTCCTAAAAAACTGGGAGCAACTAAAATCCGAAGAGCGCCGCAAAGAAAACGGGGCAGGGAAGCCCACGCCAAAAAAGGATTCCATCCTAAGCAGCGTCCCGAAAGCATTACCAGCCCTGATGGAAGCCCATCAAATCACCAGACGCGCCGCCAACATAGGCTTCGACTGGAATAAAATCGAAGAACTCCTCGAGAAGCTGACCGAGGAGACTGAGGAAATACGCGACGCTCTGAAATCGTCGGCCACGAATGCGCAATCGAGCGAAGCCGTAACCGAAGAAATCGGCGACCTACTATTCACCGCCGCCAATCTAGCCCGCTTCGCCGGCCTAGATCCCGAACTCACCCTAAAAAAAGCGAATCAAAAATTCACCACCCGCTTCCAATGGATGGAACAAGAAGCCCAACGCCGCGGCCACACGCTAGCCCAAACCCCGCGCGAAAAAATGGAAGATCTATGGAATCAGTCCAAAGCCCAGCGCAAACCGCAGCAGGCATAGAAGTCCGCCTCTGCCACACGCTCGCCGAATACGAAGACTGCCTGCGCCTCGAGCAAATCACCTGGGGCACCGGCATCCTAGTCCCCACGGCAATTTTCGTAGTAGCGCAAGAAACCGGCGGCCAAATCATCGGCGCCTTCAACAAAAACGAAATGGTAGGCTTCACTCTAGCCCTAGCCGCAATCCACGAAGGCCACCCGTCACTACATTCCCACATGACCGCGGTCCTAGAGCCCTATCGCGACAAAGGTGTAGGCCGCGCCCTGAAATTATTCCAACGCCAAGAAGCCCTCTCCCGCAAAATCCACCTGGTAGAATGGACCTACGATCCCCTAGAACTAAAAAACGCCCGCTTCAACCTAATCCGCCTAGGCGCAATCATCCGCCGCATGATCCCCAACTGCTACGGCATAACCGACAGCCCGCTCCACAAAGGCATGCCCACAGATCGCCTGGTAGCCGAATGGTGGCTAGATTCACCCAGGGTAAGTCGCATCGTAACCGGCGGATCGCCGGAAGTGGGCTCACGAACGGAATTCACCCGCGTCTCAATCCCAAACAACATCGCCGATCTACGCACAAAAGATCGCCCAGACGCCGAAAGAATTCAAACGCAAGTCCGCGAACAATTCGAATCCAATTTCGCAAAGAAGATGGTAGTAACCGCAATCGAGTCAAATCCAACAACAACGGATTACATCCTCCAACCACAATCTCAAATCGCGCAGGATATCTTTCCGTCACAGGAGCGAAGCGAGTGAGCCTTAGACTTTGTAGGGGCGGGCCTTTAGCCCCGCCCGCCGTTCGGCCCCGCATCAAGCCGTTGCCTTTGACGTTGAATTCTGTTTCACCACGGCGAAAATCCCACCAATCCCCATGCGCCTAAAGAAACTAACACTCCGCGAAATCCACTTACCGTTGATCGCCCCATTCCAAACCAGCTTTGGCACATCGAATCTACGTCGAATTCTCCTTCTAGAAGCAGAAACCGATTCGGCCACCGGCTGGGGCGAGTGTGTAGCCGGCGAAGACCCTTTCTACTCCTACGAAACGGTAGAAACCGCCGCGCACATCCTCCGCGACCACATCTGGCCGATTCTGAAAAAGCACGAAATCAATTCCGCCGCAGAAATCAGCGACGCCCTCGCCCCCATCCGCGGCCACAACATGGCCAAAGCCGGAATCGAATCGGCCCTCTGGGACGCTGAAGCCAAATCCCTAAACATCCCGCTCTGGAAATATCTAGGCGGCACCAGAGAAGAAATCCCCTGCGGCGTCTCGATCGGCATTCAACCAAACATCGAGACTCTGCTAGCCAAAGTAGAAAAGGAGCTATCAGCAGGCTATCAAAGAATAAAAATAAAAATCCAACCAGGCTGGGACATCAAACCAGTAGAAGCCCTAAGAGAGCGCTGGCCCAGAATCCGCCTAATGGTCGACGCCAATTCCGCCTACACCCTAAAAGACGCCGCCCACCTACAACAACTCGATCGCTTCTACCTAATCATGATCGAGCAACCGCTAAGCTGGGACGACATCCACGATCACGCCACGCTACAGAAACAACTGGACACGCCCATCTGCCTGGATGAAAGCATCCACTCGTTAGCCGACGCGCAAGTTGCCCTCAACATCAACGCCTGCCGCATCATCAATATCAAAATGGGCCGCGTAGGCGGCCACACTCAAGTAAAAAGAATCCACGATCTCTGCATGGAGAAGGGAATCCCAGTTTGGTGCGGCGGCATGCTCGAATCCGGCATAGGCCGCGCCCAAAATATCGCCCTATCAACGCTGCCAAATTTCGTCCTGCCAGGCGATGTCTCCGCCAGCAAGCGTTACTGGGCCGAAGACATAATCAGCCCAGAAGTAGAAGTAACCCCCCACGGAACAATAAAGGTCCTACAAGCCCCAGGCATAGGCTACGAGCCGCGAAGAGACCGCATAGAAGCCCTAACAAAAAAGAAAGAAGTCCTGCAGTGACGCGAGGTTTCTCTCCCGTAGGGCCCGCGCTTTATGCCGGGCCTCTTCGTGCAAAATCGACCCAAATACAATGATCGACGCGAACCGACCCCGCCCCGCAGTCCTATTCTCGCTAGTCACCCTAATGCTAGTCATTTGGACAATAAATTTCGTAGTAGGCAAAATCACCCTACGCCACATCCCAGTCCTCACCCTAGTAAGCTTCCGACTAGTCCTAGCCTCAATAGTAATGACGCTAATCTACGTAGCCACCCCGCGCAAAACCCCCTTCGATCGCCGTGACGGCCCGCTCTTCATAGTCCTAGGAATAATCGGCGTAATAATGAACCAAGGCGGCTTCACCTACGGCCTGAACTTCACCACCGCCGGCCACTCAGCAATCATCATAGCCATAGCCCCAGTAATCGTCCTGATCCTGGCCCGCGCAGTCGGCCTAGAAACCCTCTCGCGCCGCAAAGCCATAGGCATCTCTCTCTGCTTCATAGGCGCCCTAGTCCTAGCCGCCGAAAACGGCTTCACCGCAATTGGTTCGCAAACCCTAAAAGGCGACTTAATCACGCTACAAAGCGTCCTAGGCTATTCCATCTTCGTAATCATGGCCAAGCGGGTCGAACACAAATACGACACGGTCACGCTAAACTTTTTCAATTTCCTGGTAGCCGGCATCATCCTCCTGCCGCTAGCCATCCGCGAAGGCCTCCGTCTAGACTGGCAAAGCGTAGGCTGGACCGGCTGGCTAGGCCTGGCCTTCATGTCGATCTGCAGCTCAGTAATCTCCTACCTAATCTACTACTGGGCCCTACGCCACATGGAAGCCTCCCGCCTGGCCGCCACAACATACGTGGAGCCAGTCTTCGTCCCCATCCTAAGCGTCTTCCTCCTAGGCGAGCACGTAACAAAGAATTTGCTAATCGGCGGCGCCCTAGTCCTAGTCGGCGTCTACATAACCGAACGCAACCTAGGCGACCAAGCCGTCCCACCCGAGCCAATCTAATCTCAGGACCAAATTTAATCCGCGAATCGCCGCCAAGCCCCGTACCGCCGGCGTCCCTGCCGGCTCTTTTGACTTTTGTTGCGGTTCGCTAAGGCCCATCACGCGGGCTACATTCGCGGCGTCTACCTTCCTGCTTTACATATAACGCGCCGCGTTATACGATTAACCGGTGATCAAGTCGTTCCGGTCGGAACTTACGGAGCAGCTTTTCCGGCGCCAGCGCGTACTCCGGTTCAAAGCGTTCGAGCGCATCGCGCTAAGAAAGCTCCGGCAACTCGACGCTGCCACCGACCTCCGCGATCTGGCATCCCCGCCGGGCAATCGGCTCGAAGCCCTGCGCGGCGATCGGCAAGGACAGCACAGCGTTCGCATCAACGATCAGTGGCGAATCTGCTTCGTTTGGAGGAGCGGCGACGCCTTCGAAGTCGAAATTGCCGACTATCATTAGCGCGAAGGAGGCTCAGATGGCGAAAAAACTCCAACCGGTCCATCCCGGCGAAATTCTCAGCGAAGATTATCTGAAGCCGCTCAGCCTAAGCATGAATCGCCTCGCCCTCGATCTCCGCGTACCGGTAACGCGAATCGCCGAGCTCGTGCATGGCCGCCGTGCGGTCACCCCGGATACGGCCCTTCGCCTCGCCCGTTATTTCGACACCACCCCGGCGTTCTGGCTTAATCTGCAGTCAAAATTCGATCTCGACCTAGCCGAAGATGCCATCCTACCTATCGTCCGCAGGGAGGTTCGCCCGCGCGATAGCGCGCCGCACGCCTTGACGCGCTCCGCGTCGAATGCTAGCTTTCGGCGTTCCGTTCTCGCGAGAAAACGCGCCCGATGATGTCCGAATCCCCAACCAAGCGCATAGCCGTAATCCCGGGCGACGGCATCGGCCCGGAAGTAACAGCTGAAGCCGTAAAAATCTTAAACGCCGCAGTAAGAAAATCCGGCAAAAAACTAGCCCTAACCAATTTCGACTGGGGCGCCGATCGCTATCTCCGCGACGGCACCACGCTCCCCCCCGACGCCCCAGAAATGTTCCGCCGCAATTACGACGCAATCCTATTCGGCGCCCTAGGCGACCCGCGCGTCCCCAGCAATCAACACGCTGCCGACATCCTCCTAGGCCTGCGCTTCAAGCTAGATCTCTACGTAAACGCCCGCCCCTGCTATCTACAAGACGCCCGCCTAACCCCCCTAAAAAATCGCGAAGAAAAAGATATCCACTTCATAGTCTTCCGCGAAAACACCGAAGGCCTCTACGCCGGTGTAGGCGGCATCTTCAAAAAAAACACCGAAGACGAAGTAGCCATCCAGGAAGACGTAAACACCCACAAAGGCGTCGAGCGAATCCTGCGCCACGCCTTCGAATACGCCCGCCGCAACAACCTAACCCGCCTCTGCATGAGCGATAAATCCAACGCCATGACCTACGCCCACGACATCTGGCAGCGCCTTTTCAAAAAAATGCGCAGCGAATATCCAGAAATAAATTCCACCCATCAATTTATAGATAATCTGTTGCTACAAATCGTCCGCGACCCCACGCAATTCGAAGTAATCGTAACGTGCAATCTATTCGGCGATATAGCCAGCGACGTAGGCGCAGGGATCATCGGCGGCCTAGGCGTAGCCCCCTCAGGCAACATAAATCCAGGCCAAGTCTCCCTATTCGAACCAGTCCACGGCTCAGCCCCGCCAATAGCCGGCCAAAATATAGCCAACCCAATGGGCGCAATCCTAAGCGCCGCGATGATGCTAGATCACATCGACTGGCCAAAAGAAGCCAGAGCAATAGAGAACGCAGTGCACGAAGCAATCATAGAAGGAAAGACAACGCAAGATCTCGGCGGCAATTTAGGAACAAATCAAGTAGGCGACTACATAGCAGAAAAGCTCTCGTAGGGAAGGGTGCTTTAGACCCTCCCACTTTTCGGTCACCTCCGGCCCAGCCCGCAAACCCAAGCGTGACGCTAGACCCCACCATGCAATGGAAACCCCGAATTCCCGTATTTCTCGACATTGTCGAACCTGTAGGGATTTTCTTGCTCCCGCAATCCGGCTGGCCCCTCATCCCTCCACATAATAATAATTAGGCCGCCGCGGCCTCTTCGGCAAAGCCAACAAAATCCCCAACAAAAATCCGCCAATATGCGCCCACCAAGCCACACCCCCAGCAGCCGCAGCCCCGGACGCTCCCAACGAACTAACCCCACTAAAAAACTGCACCACAAACCAAAGCGCGATAAAAATCCAAGCCGGCAAACGCGCCGTAAACCAAATAATAAAAAGCGGCACCAAAGTAAGAATCCGCGAAGCCGGATAAAACAAGATAAAAGCGCCCAAAACCCCAGAGATAGCCCCAGAAGCCCCAATAGCAGGCACCCGACTCCCCCAACTAAACGCCGCCTGCGCCACTCCCGACCCAATCCCGCAAATCAAATAAAATCCCAAATACCAAACATGCCCAAGCCGGTCCTCCACATCCGGCCCAAAAATCCAAAGGAACCACATATTCCCGATAATGTGCAGCCAGCCACCATGCAGAAACATAGAAGTAAAGAAGGGAAGCAGAGCGTCAGCCAACGCCACATGCCCCCCGCCAAAAGCAATCTGCAAATTCCGCGGCACCACGCCATAGGTAAAAACGAACCGGTCCGCCGCCTGAGGCGACAAAGTAAGCTGATAAATGAAAACCAAAACATTAACCGCAATAATCCCAAAAGTGACAAAGGGCATAGAGGATCGCGGATTAAGATTCTTCAAAGGAATCATGAAACCATCACTTTAACTACCCTGTTCAAGTAAAACTCAAAGTATCACCGGCGTACCGGACACGATAAGTCGGAGTACTTTCGGAGCATAAAATTGCCGCTGCCGCCATCACCACAGCGACGACTCAGAATTGAGACCCCCAGCTCCAAATCATTGCCCTTTGTCGAACATAAGAGACACAGATAAGTCACGATGCGCGTCTATCTGCTCCTGAATTGTCTTGAGATTGGCTTCTTCAGCCGCCATAGCGTCGGGACCCGCAATAAATCGCAGTGGGAGCTTACCGGAATCCGAGAGGCTCACAATTGCAGCCGCGAGTTTGGCGGGATCGCCTCCTTGCTGACCGTTCATGCCGGACCAAGCCGCGATCGTTCGTTTGGTTCGCTCGGCATAGTCTTCGACAACCATATCCGGCCATATCGTCGATGCGCCTTCGACCAGAAGTTCGGTACGGAAGAACCCAGGCTCAACCGCCATAGTGCGAATGCCGAAGGGCGCCACATCGAAGCGGAGCGATTCCATCCAGCCTTCCAGCGCGAACTTGGAGGCAGCATAGGCAACAACGAATTCCTGACCGATGAGGCCCGCGAGCGAAGTTACCGTTATAATCTGGCCACTCCGCTGCGCTCGCATGATCGGAAGGATAGCGCGCGTCACGTTAAGAGGACCAAAGAAATTGGTCTCCATCTGAGCACGGAAATGATCTGGACGAATGTTTTCGAAATAACCCGCGTAGAAATTGCCTGCGTTGTTGACCAGGACATCGATACGCCCAAAGCGGCGAACGGCAGCTTCTGCAGCTTTGGCCGCAGCCTCGGCGTCGGTGATATCTAGCGCAACAGCTAATAGGTTTTCGTGAGCACCAACCGCCTTCGAGACCGCGTCCGGGTGACGGCCAGTCGCCACAACGAAGTGCCCGGCGGCCAACGCCTTCTGCGCAATCTCAATGCCGAGCCCCCGGCCTGCGCCGGTGACAAACCAAACTCTCTTATTACTCATTTTTGTCTCCTTGGTTGTTCAAACCGGCTAATCGCGAAGACACTACGGCGGAGCGAAAATCGATCCAACGGCGAAGCTGTGCCCTTCAAGATTTACCTTCAATTGCGCGCAACAAAAACAGCGATCACTCTAACCAACCCACAAAAAATTTCAAGCACCCGCGATCAACTCGCCGCCCGAAAATTTCCGCGTCACAAAATCTCCGCCAACCTGCGAGATAAATTTGCGCCCCGCGCGCACGTATGATAAAAATTTTCATTCCAGTTCACGCCAATCCTAAAACTGAAAGTACCGCGTGAACCACCCCCGCCAATAAAAAGGGAACTGCCGGTCGGCGGGCCGACAGCCGATGCCAGTCCACGAATCCGAGGCCATCATTCTTCAAAGCTATCCACTCGGCGAAGCCGACCGCATCGTAAGTTTTTTCAGCCGTGGCGCCGGACGTCTCCGCGGTGTAGCCAAAGGCGCCCGCCGCACCAAAAGCCGTTTCGGTTCCACCCTCGAGCGCCTCAGCCACATCCGCATCTGGTATTACGAACGAGAAACCCGCGACCTCGTCCGCATCAATCAAAGCGAGCTGATCGAATCCTTCATGGTCGCTCACGCCGATTACGACACCAGCGTAGCCTTCTCCCTCTTCAGTGAAATCTCGGAAATGGTTCTCCCCGAAAGAGAGCCGCTAGACGCTCCGTTCCGTCTGTTACTTCTAGTTTCAAAAGCCATCAAGCAATCCGTGAAGCCAGCCGTCCCGCTAGCCTATTTCTGCCTGTGGACTCTAAAGCTAGCCGGCTGGCTACCGTCGCTTGATCACTGCTGCCTCTGCGGCCGCAACATCGCCGCAGAACCAGGCTTCGTGGCCCCAGCGTTAGAAGGAGTAGCCTGCGCAAAATGCAAGCCGGCCAGCTCCCGCATGATGCCCAAAGAAACTCTCACTCTGGCCCAGCGCATGCTCTTCGAAAAGCTGGATCAATTGATGCAAGCCAATCTTCCGTCTCTAGCCGTACACGAACTGACCGCGCATCTATTGGATTGGATTGAGTGGCACGGCGAAAAGCATCTCAAATCGCGCGAACTCTGGGAGCCAACGAATTGACCGCAGCAAAATCACTAGCCAAGGCGCCGCGCAAAGCCGCGACCCCGGCAAAGCCGCAAGGCCTGACCTTCCAGGATTTAATCTTCAAGCTAGAAAAATTCTGGACCGACAAAGGCTGCATACTTCAACAACCATATGACGTTGAAGTAGGCGCCGGCACCATGCATCCAGAAACGTTCCTGCGCGTCCTCGGCCCCGAACCTTATAAAGTAGTTTACGTTCAACCAAGCCGACGCCCCGCCGACGGCCGCTACGGCGAAAATCCCAACCGTCTCTTCAAGCATCACCAACTTCAAGTAATACTCAAACCCACCCCAACAGACGTCCAAGATCTCTATCTGCAAAGTCTAGAAGCCGTAGGCATCAATCTAAAAGAACACGACGTCCGCTTCGAAGAAGACAACTGGGAATCCCCGACGCTCGGCGCCTGGGGCATCGGATGGCAAGTATTACTTGATGGCCAGGAAATCACCCAATTCACCTACTTCCAGCAAACCGGCGGCTTCGATCTTCAACCAGTCTCCGTAGAACTAACCTACGGCCTGGATCGCATCGCCTCCTACCTGCAAGGCGTAGACAATGTCTTCGACGTCCGCTGGTCAAAAAATCTAACCTACCGGCAAGTCCGCTTCGCCGATGAGCAACAATTCAGCGGCTACAATTTCGAATGGGCCGATCCCGTAGCCACGCGCAAAATGTTCGACCTCTCCGAGTCAGAAGTGCAGCGATTAGTGAAGGCCTATGCCGCCCTGAAGTCGCCCGACGAAAAACGCCGCTTCCCAATCCTGGCCGCCTACGACCTCTGCCTGAAGTGTTCGCACTTATTTAACGTCCTCGACGCACGCGGCGCCATCTCCACCACCGAGCGCGCCGCGCTAATCAATCGAGTCCGTCAGCTCACGTGCAAAGTAGCCGCAGGCTGGCTCGAACAACGTAGCCTCGAAGTAGCCGCAGAATCCGGAGCCGCCCAATGAAAGGCCGCGCCGAATTCCTGCTCGAGATCGGCTGCGAAGAAATCCCCGCAGGCATGATCGCCAAGGCCGCCGGCGACCTTAAACAAATACTTGAGACGCAACTCGCCACTCATCGCCTCGCTCAAAAGGGAAGCGTAGAAACTTTCGGCGCCCCGCGCCGCCTGATCGCCATCGCCCGGGAAATAATTCTCAAGCAAGACGACATCACCCAAGAAATTCTCGGCCCGCCAAAGTCGGTAGCCTACGACGCCGTCGGCCAGCCGACACGCGCCGCGCAAAGCTTCGCCGAAAAACAAGCCACACCTCTAGAAAAACTTTCAATCGTCGCAACGCCAAAAGGCGATTACCTGGCCGTCAAAAAAGTAATCGCCGGGCGCTTCGCAAAAGATCTCCTCGCCGAAATCGTTCCTCAAGCAATACGCGAGCTTTCCTTCCCGCGCTCCATGTACTGGACCAGCGCCAGCGACCTACGCTTCATCCGCCCCATCCGCTGGGCCGTAGCAATCCTCGATGGCAAGGTCGTGCCATTCACTCTAGCTGGCGTCGCTTCAAGCGATACATCAAGTGGTCACCGCTTCCTCGGCAAACCCAAAATCAAAGTAAAAGATTCTGCCGAACTGATCGATCGACTGCGACGCAATTTCGTCCTGGCCCAACCAAGCGAGCGCCACAAAAAAATCGAAACAGAAATTCAAGCAATACTTGCAAAGCGCAGTCTGCGCCTCCACGCCGACGCCGAACTCACCGAGCTAGTCACATACTTAAACGAATACCCGACCGCCATCCTCGGCGATTTCGATCCGAGCTACTTGAACCTCCCAGAAGAAATCCTCCTAACAGTAATGCGCGATCACCAAAAATATTTCGGCGTAACAGACAAGGACGGCGCCCTAGCCCCGCACTTCATTGCCATAATCAACCTAGACAAAGATCGCAAAGGCCTAGTCCGCGCAGGCCACGAAAAAGTCCTACGCGCCCGCTTCTCCGACGCCCGCTTTTTCTGGGAAATGGATCAAAAGAAAAAGCTAGGCGAGCATCTCCCGCGCCTGAAGCAGGTAACGTACGAAACCCGCCTCGGCAGCTACTACGACAAAGTAGAACGCATGCGCACCCTGGCCCGCTGGCTAGCCAACACCTGGAGCCAAGGCGGCGTCCTAGAATCCCACGCCGACGATGCCGATCGCGCCGCCGAACTAGCCAAATGCGATCTAGTAACAGATATGGTCCGCGAATTCACCGAACTCCAAGGTATCGTAGGCGGCCTCTACGCCAGAGCCCAAGGCGAACCAGAAGATGTAGCCACAGCAATCTACGATCACTATCGCCCAGTGGGCCTCGACGATCCCATCCCGCGCAATCTAGCAGGCTGCTCAGTAGCAATCGCCGATAAACTCGACGCCATAGTAGGCTGCTTTGCCGTAGGCGCAATCCCCTCAGGTTCAAGTGATCCTTTCGCATTGCGTCGCGCCGCCCTAGGCATAGTAAAAATCCTGCTAGAGCGAAAGCTTCCACTCTCAATCTCCTCAGCAATCTCAACAGCAGCGAACGCGTTACGTCAAACAGCGCCGCACATCGAAGTAAAGCCAGAAGCCGAAGCCCAAGTTCTGGAGTTCTTGCTGGAGCGCGCCCGCTACATCCTCCGCGAGCGTTACGGCTACGCCTACGACGAAGTAAACGCCGCCCTAGCCGCCGGCGGCGACGATATCGTAGACGCCATCGCCAGAGTCGCCGCCATCAAAGCCATCCGCAAAGCCAAAGACTTCGTCCCCCTAGCCGCAGCCTTCAAGCGCATCCGCAACATCCTGGAAAAATCGGCAGGCGGCGCAGCGAAATCCAACGAAAAAAGTTCGACAGTAAAACCTGAACTATTCCGCGAAGAAGCCGAAAGGGAATTATACGAGGCCGCCCAACGAATCGGCGAAAAAGCCCACACCTTAAAGCGCAACGCGAAATACAAAGAAGCCCTGGAAGTAATCGCGGGCCTCAGACCAGCGGTAGACAATTTCTTCAACAAAGTTCTAGTAATGGCTCAAGAAGAAGAAGTAAAGAAAAACCGCCTAGCGTTGCTGCAATCCCTGTTAAAGGAATTCTCCACAATCGCCGACTTCTCAGAAATAGTCCCCGAGGAACAGAATTGAAAGCGATGCATGAACGAGTCTGTCGGAGCGCCGACACCTTGAGCAATCCTTTACGTCCTTGCATTCGTAGGGGCGGGCCTTTAGCCCCGCCCGCCGTTCGGCCAGCCGTCGCCGTTGATTTAATTTTTTGCTTGAGTTTTCGGCCATCTGTTGCGGTTGACTTCAGATTTTGCTTGAGGTTTCCGTAGCTTTGTCAGGACAGGATCTAATTGGTTCCGGCCGCGTCGTCTACACGTACGGTGAAGAGTGAAAGTTCGCTTCACTGCGAAGATCGAGCCCCATCATGTAGCACAGCCACTCCTGGCTGTGTCGGGTTTATGAAAACGACTGCGTGCACCATGGAAAGATATAAAAACCCACAGCCAGGAGTGGCTGTGCTACAAAGAATTTATGCTTGAACTTTCGCACCCAGAACCAGCAGTCTTAACGTCGCGCAAACACCCCGGAGGCACCCAGTGAAATACGTCTATCACTTCGGCAACGGCCAAGCCGAAGGCCAAGGCGACATGAAAGATCTCCTAGGCGGCAAAGGCGCCGGCCTAGCGGAAATGACTCGCATAGGCCTGCCAGTCCCCGCCGGTTTCACCATTACCACCGAAGCCTGCGACCACTTCTACAAACACGACAAAAAATACCCAGAATCCCTAAAAGCCGAAGTAGCCGAGCATCTCTCCCGTCTCGAAAAAGAAACCGGCAAAAAACTAGGCGACCCCAAAGATCCACTCCTAGTAAGCGTACGCTCAGGCTCCGCCCGCAGCATGCCCGGCATGATGGAGACAATCTTAAACCTAGGCTTGAACTCCAAATCGGTAGAAGCCTTGGCAAAGAGAACGTCGAACGATCGCTTCGCCTACGACGCCTACCGCCGCTTCGTTCAAATGTATTCCACGGTGGTAATCGGCCTACCTAAAGAAGAACTAGAAGACCGCCTACGCAATCTAAAAAACTACCTAAAAGTGAAAGACGACACCCAGGTAAGCGCCGACGGCTGGCGTCAGCTAGTAAACGAATACAAAGCCCACTTCAAACAAAAAACCGGCCACGATTTTCCCGAAGATCCCCAAGAGCAGTTGTGGGGCGCCATAGGCGCAGTGTTCGGTTCCTGGATGGCCGAGAAAGCCCAAACTTACCGCCGCGTAGAAAAAATCACCGGCCTGCTAGGCACCGCCGTAAATGTAGTCCAAATGGTCTTCGGCAACCGCGGCGAAAATTCCGGCACCGGCGTCTGCTTCACCCGCGACCCCAGCACCGGCGAGAAAGTTTTCTTCGGCGAATTCCTAATCAACGCCCAAGGCGAAGACGTAGTAGCCGGCATCCGCACGCCCATGCCCCTAAGCGACATGGCGCAAAGAATGCCCGAGGTCTACCACCAACTCGAAGAAGTTCGAGTAAAACTAGAGAATCACTATCGCGATATGCAAGACATGGAATTCACAGTAGAAGACGGCAAGCTCTACATGCTGCAAACCCGCACCGGCAAACGCAGCCCAGGCGCCACCTTCGTAATGGCGGTAGATTTCGCGAATGAAGGACTAATCGATCGCAACGAAGCCATCAACAGAATTAAATCCGAAGACGTAGAGCGCCTCTTCTACCCAGTCCTGGATCCCTCAGTAAAAAAATCCGATCTCGATGCCCGCAAACTAGCCAACGGCATCAACGCCGTCCCGGGCGCAGCAGTAGGGAAGGCCGTCTTCACCGCCGAAGAAGCCGAAGACTGGGCCGCCCGAGGAGAAAAAGTAATCCTGGTCCGCCGCGAGACCAGCCCAGAAGACGTAGGCGGCATGTTTGTAGCCCAAGGAATCCTCACCGCCACCGGCGGAAAAACCAGCCACGCCGCAGTAGTAGCCAGAGGCTGGGGCAAATGTTGCGTAGTAGGCGCCGAATCGCTAGATATCGACGCCACCACAAAACGCATGCGCGCCAACGGCCGCGTAATCAATAAAGGCGACTGGCTAACCCTAGACGGCAACGAAGGCGCCGTCTACGCCGGCGAAACGCGCCTAGTCCGCCCCGATCCACCAAAAGCCTTCAACGCCCTGATGGAATGGGCCGACGAAATCCGCAAACTCCGCGTCCGCACGAACGCTGACACGCCGCACGATGCCCGCAAAGCCCGCAGCTTCGGCGCCGAGGGCATAGGCCTCTGTCGCACCGAACACATGTTCTTCAAAGATTTCGAACAACCGGAAAAAAGCGCCGACCGCCAATTAGCCATCCAAGAAATGATCCTAGCCGACACCAAAGAAGCCCGGCTAAAAGCTCTAGCAAAACTTTTACCTTTCCAACGCCGAGATTTCATCGGCATCTTCGAAGCCATGGAAAGCCTACCGGTCACTATCCGGCTGGTAGATCCCCCGCTTCATGAATTCCTTCCCCACGAACGCACCAAGCAAGAAGAGCTAGCCAAAAAAATTGGAGTAGAAGTTGAAGTAGTAATCCGTCGCGTAGAACAACTCCACGAAGCCAATCCCATGCTAGGCCACAGAGGCTGCCGCCTGGCCATCACATATCCAGAAATCCTCGAGATGCAAGTTCGAGCAATCATCGAAGCCGCCATCGATTGCAAGCGCCGCGGAGTTAAAGTTCTTCCTGAAATCATGATTCCGCTGGTCCTCGATAAAAAAGAACTTCAAATCCTCGACACCGCCACCAGAAAAGTAGCAGAAGAAATCATTGCTGCATCGAAAGTAAAACTTGAATATCTGGTAGGCACGATGATCGAGCTACCCAGAGCCGCGTTACTAGCCGACGAAATAGCCGAGGTAGCCGAATTCTTCAGCTTCGGCACAAACGATCTAACCCAAACCGTAATGGGCCTCTCCCGCGACGATGCCGGCCGCTTCCTACCCGATTACGTAGACGAGAAAAAAGCCGCCATCTTCCACGACGACCCTTTCCAAACCCTTGACCAAGCCGGCGTAGGCATGCTAATGGAATGGGCCATCTACAAAGGCCGCAGTACCAGACCAAAGTTAAAAATCGGCATCTGCGGCGAACACGGCGGCGACGCCGAAAGCGTAAAATTCTGCCACCGCGTCGGAATGGACTACGTAAGCGCGTCCCCCTTCCGAGTCCCAATAGCCAGACTAGCAGCAGCTCAAGCAGTCCTAGAAGCTAAAGCACCACCAAAGAAGTCGGCGCGCCCACGAAAACCCAAAGCCGCAAAAGCAAAAGGAGCATCTTCGTAGGGGCGGGCCTTCAGCCCCGCCCGGTTTTCGGCCCGTCGTTGCATTCGGGCCCGTTTTTCGCGATACACAAAAAAATGCCGCCCTCCACCAAAACATTAATCATCGGCATCTGCGGCGGCACAGGCTCCGGCAAAACCACCATCACCCGCCGAATAATCGAGGTCCTCTCCGAACAAAACGTAAGCGTCCTAGAACAAGATCACTACTACAAAGATCTCCCCAACCTCCCACTAGAAGAACGCGTAAAGCAAAACTTCGACCACCCCGACTCCATGGACACCCCACTACTAATCGAACACATCAAGCTGCTACGAGAAGGAAAGGGAATCGACAGGCCGACATACGACTTCACCGATTACCGCAGAGTCCCGAATGTAGTCAGGCTAGAACCAAGGCCCGCGACAATAGTAGAAGGCATCCTAATCTTCGACAGCAAACCCCTCCGCGAACTAATGGACATAAAAATCTTCGTAGACACCGACGCCGACCTAAGATTCATCCGCCGCCTAGTCCGCGACATAGAAGAACGCGGCCGCACTGTAGAATCCGTAATCCACCAATACCGCACCACCGTCCGCCCGATGCACCTGGAATTCGTAGAACCCAGCAAACGCCACGCCGACATAATCATCCCCGAAGGCGGCCAAAACGAAGTAGGCATCGACCTGGTAATCCAAAAAGTCCGCACGCTAATCCCGTAGCGCAGGTTTACCCCGAGTAATATCGAAGGGCTGCCAGCCGGCGTTTTTGACGTAAAGTTTTTCTTGAATATTTAATTCGATAAAAAGTGCCGGCCGCAAATGCACAAAAAAACCCGCACCCGTACCATTTCCGCAACTCCCGAACAGATACCCGCTCGCCATCGAACGCACGCCCCATATACTGGCAACAGAACGGAGAGGTTCCGCCATGGCGCCAATATCACTAAACACCCAACAAGAACCCCGCAAATCCTTTCCGCCCCACGAAGACCTACTACTAACATTCCAAAATTACGCCGCCTCGGCTTCCACCGCCAAAGCGCTAATGGAGCACATCACCCAAAATCTCCACGAAAAAATGACTCGTTACAACTGGGTAGGCTTCTACCTGGTAGATCCCACCGATTCCGGCATGCTCCTAGTAGGCCCCTACGTAGGCAGCTTCACCCCCAACGCCCGCATCCCCCTAAACACCGGCCTCTGCGGCGCCGCCGCCAGCACCGGAAGAACCGTAGTAGTCCACGACGTCTCCAAAGACCCCCGCTATCTCTGCGGCTCCCCAATGGTCAAATGCGAAATCGTAGTCCCCATCTTCGTAAAAAAGCAGCTGGCCGCCGCGCTAGACGTAGAAAGCTATTTCTCCGGCACCTTCACCAAAGCCGAAGAAATCTTCGTAGAAAACTGCGCCGCCCTAGTAGGAAAATACCTAGCCAGAACCTAGAAGCAACAAAATCGAAAAATCCTAAAGTAATCGTTGAACGCCGCGTCTCCCGTAGGGCCCGTGCTTTATGCCGGGCCTCTTCGGTGCGGCACACCGCACGACGATCCCCCCGCATCCCTCAACAAAAAATTCAAGCCCCTCAATAATATGCCTTGACAAGTATATGCCTGTGAACGTATATTAAAACCATGGAATCCGCCTTCGAAGTCATAGCCGAACCCAACCGCCGCGCCATCCTCAGCCTGCTAGCCTCTTCCCAGCAGTCCGTAGGCGAGATCGAGCGCCAACTGCGCATGACCCAGCCCACCGTCTCCAAGCACCTACGCGTCCTGCGCGAAGCCGGTTTCGTGGAGTCCACCGTGGACGCACAACGCCGCCTCTATCACCTGAAACCCGGCCCGCTCCAGGAGCTAGACACCTGGCTAGCCCAGTTCCGCCGGCTCTGGTCCAAGCACCTCGATGCCCTCGAACGCCACCTGGACCGCATCGAACAATCAACTCCAGAAAAGGGAACAGCAACGAAAACGAACTCACCGAGGACTCGCCGCAATCCAAACCGCAAAGCAGACAAAGGAGAATCGAAATGAAAATCAAAATAATGACCCTGTTCGTAGACGATCAAGAAAAGGCCCTGCGCTTCTATACCGAAGTCTTAGGCTTCACCAAAAAAACCGATTTCAGCCAAGGCCCCTATCGCTGGCTAACAGTAACCTCGCCCGAGGAGCCGGAAGGCACCGAGCTGCAACTCGCGCTGACCAACAACCCAGCAGCCAAAGCCTATCAGCAAGCCATGTTCGAACAACGCCAACCAGCAGCCATGTTTTTCACCGACGACATCAAAGCCGACTACGAGCGCATAAAATCCAAAGGCGCCGAT